>NZ_JBICXQ010000037.1:0-86786 GCF_043200375.1 Streptomyces sp. NPDC048434
ACTGCAGGGGGGACCCTGTGGGAGAGTAGGACGCCGCCGAACAATCATTGTGGGAAAGCCCCGCACCTTATGGTGCGGGGCTTTTCTGCGTTTCGTGATCTTGGGACCCGCGGCACGGCCCGGCGGGCAGGCCAGGTAAGGTCAGGGGGCATCGTTGGCACATTTCCCCCACAGGAGGCCCCCGCGTGGAGGTCCAGGAGACGCGGGTCCAGACGGATCGCGTCCTCACCATCCCGAATATCCTGAGCATGGCGCGTCTCCTCGGCGTGCCGGTGTTCCTGTGGCTGATCCTGTGGCCGGAATTCGGTGGCCCGAACGCTGATGCCTGGGCGCTCCTGATCCTTGCGCTGAGTGGCGTCAGTGACTATCTGGACGGCAAGCTCGCCCGGCGTTGGAACCAGGTCAGCAGTCTGGGGCGAATCCTCGACCCGGCTGCCGACCGCCTCTACATCCTGTCCACCCTCGTCGGTCTGACATGGCGCGAGATCCTGCCGCTCTGGCTCACCGCGGCCCTGCTGGCACGGGAGCTGATGCTGCTCATCGCGGTCGGATTCCTCGGACGCCACGGTTACGGGCCTCCCCAGGTGAACTTCCTGGGCAAAGCGGCTACGTTCAACTTGATGTATGCCTTCCCGTTGCTCCTCCTGAGCGACAGGAGGGGCTGGCTTCACGAACTCGCCACTGTTTTCGGATGGGCGTTCGCAGGATGGGGTACGGCGCTCTACTGGTGGGCAGGGATCCTCTACGTGGTCCAGGTCCGCCGAATCATCAGGGCGGACGCCACGGCCGACTGAGCTATCCGAACCGGCAGGTTGTGCCAGGGCCCCGGCGCCCGTACGTGAAAACAGGAACAGCGGGCGATTTGGACAAGTGAAGTCGGCAAGACCGTCGTCTCTTAGAGGAGGACGCTTCCGACATGAAGGCCGTCGTGATGGCCGGCGGCGAAGGAACACGCCTTCGCCCCATGACGTCCAGCATGCCCAAGCCCCTGCTTCCTGTCGCCAATAGGCCGATCATGGAGCATGTGCTCAGGCTGCTGAAACGGCATGGTCTCAATGAGACCGTCGTAACCGTGCAATTCCTTGCCTCGCTCGTCAAGAACTACTTCGGTGACGGCGAAGAGCTCGGGATGGAGCTCACCTACGCCAATGAGGAAAAGCCACTCGGCACCGCAGGCAGCGTGAAGAACGCCGAGGAAGCCCTCAAGGACGACGCCTTCCTCGTCATTTCCGGTGACGCCCTCACCGATTTCGATCTCACCGATCTGATCAGGTTCCACAAGGAAAAAGGTGCCCTGGTCACCGTTTGTCTCACCCGGGTTCCCAACCCGCTCGAGTTCGGCATCACCATCGTCGACGAGGCTGGCAAGGTCGAACGTTTCCTGGAAAAGCCCACCTGGGGCCAGGTCTTTTCGGACACCGTCAACACCGGTATCTACGTCATGGAGCCGGAGGTTTTCGACTACTTCGAGCCCGATGTTTCGGTCGACTGGTCCGGTGATGTCTTCCCGCAGCTCATGAAGGAAGGCAAGCCGATCTACGGCTATGTCGCCGAGGGCTATTGGGAGGATGTCGGCACACACGAAAGCTATGTGAAGGCACAGGCCGATGTGCTCGAAGGCAAGGTCGATGTCGAAATCGACGGCTTCGAGATCTCGCCGGGCGTATGGGTGGCGGAGGGGGCCGAGGTCCACCCCGACGCGGTGCTCCGCGGTCCGTTGTACATCGGTGACTACGCCAAGATCGAAGCGGATGTGGAGCTTCGCGAGCACACCGTTGTCGGCTCGAATGTCGTCGTCAAGAGCGGTGCGTTCCTGCACCGTGCCGTAGTGCACGACAACGTCTACATCGGGCAGCAGAGCAATCTGCGCGGCTGTGTGATCGGCAAGAACACGGACATCATGCGGGCCGCCCGGATCGAGGACGGCGCCGTCATCGGCGACGAATGCCTCATCGGTGAAGAATCGATCGTGCAGGGCAATGTGCGGGTCTACCCGTTCAAGACCATCGAGGCCGGCGCATTCGTCAATACGTCGGTGATCTGGGAGTCCCGCGGCCAGGCGCATCTGTTCGGCGCCCGAGGTGTGTCCGGGATCCTCAATGTCGAGATCACGCCGGAACTCGCCGTACGGCTGGCGGGCGCGTATGCCACCACGCTCAAGAAGGGCTCCACGGTCACCACCGCGCGAGACCACTCCCGAGGTGCCCGGGCACTCAAGCGTGCGGTGATCTCCGCACTTCAGGCCAGCGCCATCGACGTACGCGATCTGGAGAACGTCCCGCTGCCCGTCGCCCGCCAGCAGACCGCCCGCGGCAGCGCCGGCGGCATCATGGTCCGGACGACGCCGAGCGTGCCGGACTCCGTCGACATCATGTTCTTCGACGAGCGGGGCGCCGACCTGTCGCAGGCCGGGCAGCGCAAGCTCGACCGCGTCTTCGCCCGCCAGGAGTACCGTCGCGCCTTCCCTGGTGAGATCGGTGATCTGATCTTCCCGGCCAGCGTCTTCGACTCCTATACCGGGTCACTGCTGCGGGCCGTGGACATCACGGGCATCAGCGAGTCCGGGCTGAAGGTCGTCGTGGACGCCTCGAACGGCAGCGCGGGCCTGGTCCTGCCCAGCCTGATGGGACGGCTCGGCGTCGACTCCCTGACCATCAACCCCGGGCTCGACGAGTCCCGGCCGACCGAGACGGCCGACGCGCGGCGCTCCGGACTCGTGAGGCTCGGCGAGATCGTGGCCTCGGCCCGGGCCGCCTTCGGCGTGCGCTTCGACCCCGTGGGCGAGCGGCTGTCCCTCGTGGACGAGCGCGGCCGGATCATCGAGGACGACCGCGCGCTCCTGGTCATGCTCGATCTGGTGGCGGCCGAGCGGCGCACCGGGCGGGTGGCGCTGCCGGTCACCACGACCCGGATCGCCGAGCAGGTGGCGGCTTATCACGGGACGCAGGTGGAGTGGACGACGACCTCGCCCGACGATCTGACCCGGGTGGGCCGCGAAGACGGCACCGTCTTCGGCGGGGACGGCAGGGGCGGCTTCATCATCCCCGAGTTCAGCAGCGTCTTCGACGGTGCGGCCGCATTCGTCCGGCTGATCGGCCTGGTGGCCCGCACCCAGCTCACGCTCAGCCAGATCGACGCACGGATCCCGCGGGCGCATGTCCAGCGCCGTGACCTGGCCACCCCCTGGGCGGTCAAGGGACTCGTCATGCGGCATGTCGTCGAGGCGGCCGGTGACCGGGACGTGGACACCACCGACGGCGTACGGGTCGTGGAGCCCGACGGCCGCTGGGTCCTGGTGCTGCCCGACCCCGCCGAGGCGGTCACGCATCTGTGGGCGGAAGGGCCGGACGACGCCTCCGCTCAGCAGCTGCTGGACGAGTGGTCCGCAGTGGTGGACAGCGCAGGACGCTGACCCGGACCCCACCGGCGGGCCGCGGACGGGCACGCCGGTGGGGCCATTGGGAGACTGTGCGGACGACGTGCGACGATGTGCGGCATGTCGCAGCAGCGCCCCGATCGGAGCAACACGAAGACCTCGGCCGCGCGTCCCGATGCGTCCATGTCGCTGCTGACCAATGTGATGGATCACAGCCTCGACGACGGATACGCCGAGGCCGCCGCCCGGAAGTCCGAAGCCGGGGTCCGCGGTCTGCCGCGTACCTTGCGGGCGAAGTTGGGCCTCGCGGCCGGTCTGGTGCTCGCCGCGCTCGTGGTGACGGTGGGGGCGGCGCAGGCGCGGATATCCGCACCGACGCTCGCCAAGGAGCGCGAAGAGCTGATCAACCGCATCCAGAAGGGCACCGGCGAGGCGGACCGGCAGCAGCATCGGGTCGACGCACTCCGGGACGACGTCAGCAGAATGCAGCGCGAGGCGCTGAAGCAGCACGGCGGTGACAAGGCCGAACTGCTGGCTCTGCTGTCCGGTTCGACCCAGGTCTCCGGGCCCGGGGTGAAGCTCGTCGTGGACGACGCCAAGGACGCGGAGTCCAGTGGCGGCGGGCCGCGCGAGAGCAGTGGATTTTCGGACACGGGGCGGGTACGCGACCGAGACATGCAGCGCGTCGTCAACGGCCTGTGGGCGTCCGGTGCGGAGGCCATCTCCGTCAATGGGCAGCGGCTTACGTCACTCTCGGCGATCAGAGCCGCAGGAGACGCCATACTGGTCGACAACAAGCCACTGGCGCCGCCTTATACGGTGCTGGCGGTGGGGGACGGGCAGAGGCTGAGCACCGCTTTCCAGGACAGCGCCGACGGTCAGTACCTTCATGTGCTGCAGGAGAACTACGGCGTGCGCACCAGGATTTCCGCGGAGAACAAGGTCACGCTGACACCCGCGCCCAGTTTGATCGTACGTACCGCAAAGCCGCAGGCCGGTGCCGCCAAGGCGGACGGCGCCGACACAGGGAAGGGCACATCGTGATCGCCGTATTGGGCCTCATCGTGGGAGTCGTGGTCGGGCTTGTCGTCCGACCCGTGGTGCCGACGGTGGTCGAGCCCTACTTGCCGATCGCTGTCGTCGCGGCGCTGGATGCCGTGTTCGGTGGTCTGCGCGCGATGCTGGACGGCATCTTCGACGACAAGGTCTTCGTGGTCTCCTTCCTGTCGAACGTCGTCGTCGCCGCGCTGATCGTCTTCCTCGGCGACAAGTTGGGCGTCGGCGCCCAACTCTCCACCGGCGTCGTCGTGGTGCTGGGTATCCGAATCTTCTCCAACGCTGCCGCGATCCGCCGGCACGTCTTCCGGGCGTGAGGCAGATGTCGACGGAAGAGACCCCGGAGCCGGAGAAGAAGCCGGAACAGCCGGAACAGCCGGAGTGGGAGAAGGGGCCGGAGCGTCCCGAGCGGGAGAAGAAGGCAGAGCAGCCGGAGCCGGAGAAGTCGCCTGAACCGGAGCCGGAGAAGAAGCCGGAGCCGGACCAGGACAGCAGTACGGCCGGCCGACGGCCGATGCCGCCCGAGAGCCGGAGCACCTCTGAGCGGGCGGAGGCCGAGGAAGAGACCGAAGCCCCGGAACCGGACAGTGCTGGACAGAGCGCCGATAAAGGGGCAGACTCCTCGACTCCGGAGGCGGTTGCCGATAACGGGACTGCGGAGCGCCCGAAAAGTGGTCGGGAGCGGCTGGTGGCGAGCCTGTGGCCGCCGCGGCTGACCCGCGCTCAACTGATCGTTGCGTTGCTCCTGTTCATTCTCGGCCTCGGCCTGGCGATTCAGGTACGTTCCACAAGTGACAGCAGTGCGCTGCGGGGTGCGCGTCAGGAGGACTTGGTGCGCATTCTGGACGAGCTGGACAATCGCTCCCAGCGGTTGACCGACGAACAGCGGCGCCTGGAAGGGCAGAAGACCGAGCTGGCGAACAGCTCGGACCAGGCCGAGGAGGCCCGTAAGCAGACCGTGGAGAAGGAACAGCAGCTGGGTGTGCTGGCCGGGACCGTCGCGGCGCAAGGGCCCGGCATCAACCTGACCATCGACGACCCGAAGCACTCCGTCGAGGCGGACAAGCTGCTGGACACCATCCAGGAGCTGCGGGCGGCCGGCGCCGAGGCCATCCAGGTCAATGACGTCCGGGTCGTCGCGAACACCTCCCTCTCGGATCTCCGGGGTGGCGTGGAGATCGACGGCAAGCGCGTCACGCAGCCGTACCGCTTCAAGGTCATCGGTAAGCCGCAGGACCTGGAACCGGCGCTGAACATCCCCGGCGGAGTGGTCCAGACTCTGGAAAAGGAGCAGGCCAAGGTGTCTGTGACCCGTGAGGAGAAGATCATTGTGAGCGCCTTGCGACAGGCGAAGCGGCCTGACTACGCTCGGTCGTCATCGCAGTGAGGCGTACACCTATGTCGAGTGCCCGGGGAGGGCACGAGGTAGCGGGGGGTCGACGCACCGTGCATGTGGTGTGTGGTGGAAACTGTCTGAAGGCCACGGACGTTCACAGGATGTCCGGATGGGCCGGTGTGTGCATCGAGGGTTCGTCCTGCCCCACGGGCGGGTCTATGTCGTTCAAGGGGAATCGCCCGTGAAGTTGTTTGGAAAGCTGTTCGGCAAGAGCGCCCGCCAGGATGGCGGCAGCGGCTCCGCGCGGCACCGCGCGTCGGGCCGGCCCGACGAGAGCGGCGCTGCTGAGGACCGTCCGCTCTTCCGTGACGAGGTCAGCGGGCCGTCCGGGGGGCACGGCGCGGGTTCTGTTGACCCCTCCGGGGCCGCCCGCATAGGTTCCCAGGAACCATCAGCCGCACGCACGGGTGGAGGGTCGGCCTTGCCGATTTGTACGAGGTGTGGGAACAGGAACGCCGAGGCGAGCCGGTTCTGTTCCAACTGTGGTGCGCCGCTGCGTGCGGGCGCTCAGCCCGAGAGGGCGTCCGAGACGACCTCCACCATCTCCATTTCGGGGCTGGAGGCCTACGACTCGGAGGCGACGGGCCAGAATCTGTCGCCGTCGCTGTCCCCCGAGGCCCAGGCGGCTGTCGACGCCCTTCCGTTGGGTTCGGCGCTGCTGGTCGTCCGGCGGGGTCCGAATTCGGGCAGCCGCTTCCTTCTGGACAGCGAGCTGACGACGGCGGGCCGGCATCCGCAGGGCGATATCTTCCTCGACGATGTGACGGTTTCGCGCCGTCATGTGGAATTCCGCCGCGGCCCGGACGGTCTCTTCACGGTCGCCGATGTCGGCAGCCTGAACGGTACCTACGTCAATCGCGAGCGGATCGACTCCGTCACCCTTGCCAACGGCGACGAGGTCCAGATCGGCAAGTTCCGCCTGGTCTTCTACGCGAGCCAGCGAGGCGCCGGTATCTGACCGGCCGGGGAAGGCATATGCGCCATACACCGAAAGGCGGTGCCGGCTTTGCCGGCGCCGCCTCCTCGGGCGGTAAGCCGGTGAGCATCGGCACGGTGCTCACCCTGCTGCGCGAGGAGTTTCCCGAGGTCACCATCTCCAAGATTCGCTTCCTGGAGGCCGAGGGGCTGGTCGAGCCGAAGCGCACGCCTTCCGGATACCGCAAATTCACGTCGGCGGACGTCGAGCGGCTGGCCGCCGTCCTGCGGATGCAGCGGGACCACTATCTGCCGCTGAAGGTCATCCGGGAACATCTGGACGCCCTGGAGCGCGGTGAGCGGGTCCAGCTTCCGGCCCCGGCCACACCCTCACGGGATCTCGTCGAAGGCGTGCACGACCCGGGCGAGGAGCGCCCTACGGCTGCCCGGATCGGTCGGGCCGAGCTGCTGGCCGCCGCGGAGGTGGACGAGGCGGCGCTCGCCGACTGGGAGTCCTACGGACTCATCGTCCCTCATGCGGAGGGCGGATACGACATCGAGGCCGTCACGGTGGCCAAGCTCGTTGCGGACCTGGGCCGTTTCGGTCTCGAACCGCGGCATCTGCGTGCCGTGAAGGCGGCCGCCGAGCGCGAGGCCGGCCTGGTCGAGCAGGTCGTTGCACCCCTTCGGCGGCACCGTAATCCGCAGACCAGGGCCCATGCCGAAGCCACTGCCAGGGAGCTGGCGACGCTGTCCGTACGGCTGCATGCGGCACTGGTGCAGACCGCTTTGCGGGTCCGGCTGTAGTGAGCAAACGAGTGCCCGACTACCCAAACCGGCCGGGCACGTCCTAGGGTTGCTGTGTGAACGAGCTCGACGTCGTGGGTGTCCGGGTGGAAATGCCTTCCAGCCAACCGATCGTGCTCCTGCGGGAGGTGGGAGGCGACCGATACTTGCCCATTTGGATCGGGCCAGGGGAGGCCACCGCCATTGCCTTTGCCCAGCAGGGCATGGTCCCTGCCAGGCCGCTGACGCACGACCTTTTCAAGGATGTGCTCGAAGCGGTGGGCCAGGAGCTGACGCAGGTCCGCATCACGGATCTGCGCGAGGGGGTTTTCTATGCCGAACTTGTCTTCGCGAGCGGGGTCGAGGTCAGTGCGCGTCCGTCCGACGCGATAGCGCTGGCTTTGCGCACCGGAACGCCGATCTTCGGTACCGACGGTGTGCTGGACGACGCGGGCATCGCCATCCCGGACGAGCAGGAGGACGAGGTGGAGAAGTTCCGCGAGTTCCTCGACCAGATCTCGCCCGAGGACTTCGGGACCAACAGCCAGTAATACCGGCCAGGCGAACCGCCTGTTTCCGGCCAAACAATTAGGCCTTCCCCGTGCGAGGTCACGAGAAACCACTCGTAGGGTGATTATCACTCGGCGTGGCGAGCGCGGCGATCGTTGACGCACCCCGAGTGACTGCATACCGTCGATGTGGCAGGTCCCGTCCGGGACGTGGAGGACGGAGGGCGGCGTGGCAATCACCGGCGACGGTATGGCGGCGGAAGGGGCGTTGCCGCTCCACTCGGGCGCGGCAGCAGACCCTGCCCCGGCATCGGCCGCGGCGGTGTCGGGGGACTGCGAGGCGCAGAACATCGGCTATCGCGGCCCGACCGCCTGTGCGGCAGCGGGCATCACCTATCGGCAGCTCGACTACTGGGCGCGTACGGGCCTGGTGGAGCCGAGCATCCGGCCGGCGTACGGCTCCGGCACCCAGCGGCTCTACAGCTTCCGGGACGTCGTGGTCCTGAAGATCGTCAAGCGGCTGCTGGACACCGGGGTGTCGCTGCAGAACATCCGCACCGCCGTCCAGCATCTGCGTTCGCGCGGGCTTGCGGATCTGACGCGGATGACGCTGATGAGCGACGGCGCCACGGTCTACGAGTGCACCTCGCCCGACCAGGTCGTGGATCTGCTCCAGGGCGGCCAGGGCGTCTTCGGGATCGCCGTGGGCGTGGTGTGGCGGGACGTGGAGAGCGTGCTGTCACAGCTCCACGGGGAGCGTGTGGACACCGGCGAGACCCTGGTCGGGAAGAACCCGCACGACGAGCTGGCGCGGCGGCGCAACCGGGCGGGCTGAGTCCCTGGGGGCATCACCGGCCCGGCATCGGGCCGATTGTCAGTGGCATGGGGCAGCATCGGACATGTGAGACCCGCGCCGACGATTCTGCATCTCGACATGGATGCGTTCTTCGCGGCCGCCGAGCAGGCGGCCAAGCCGAGCCTCCGCGGCAAGCCCGTGGTGGTCGGCGGGATCGGCGTGCGCGGGGTGGTCTCCACGGCGTCGTACGAAGCCCGGGTGTTCGGTATCCGCTCAGCGATGCCCACGGCACAGGCGCGTCGGCTGTGCCCCAACGCCGCTTATCTCACCCCGCGCTTCGCGTTGTACCGCCAGGTGAGTGAGACGGTGATGGAGCTGCTGCACGCGCTGTCGCCGCTGGTGGAGCCGCTGAGCCTGGATGAGGCGTTCGTCGACCTGGAAGCAGGCGGGGTGCCGCCCGAGACGGCCGCCGCGCGGGTCGTGGGGGAGCAGCTGCGCCGAGACATCCACTCCGCCACGGGCCTGACCGGCTCGGTGGGGCTGGCCGGCGCCAAGATGCTGGCGAAGATCGCTTCGGAGGCGGCCAAGCCGGACGGTCTGGTGGTCATCGAGCCCGGTACCGAGCGGGAGATGCTGGGCCCGATGACGGTGCGGACGCTGCCCGGGGTGGGGCCCGCGACGGCCGAGACGCTGCGCCGGGCCGGGATCCACACCATCGCGGAGACCGCGGAGGCCGGCGAGGCCGAGCTGGTGCGGCTGCTGGGCAAGGCGCACGGTGCCGGGCTGTATGCGATGGCGCTGGGCCAGGACGACCGGCCGGTGGTGGCCGAGCGGGACGCGAAGTCCATCTCGGTCGAGGACACCTTCGAGGTTGATCTGACCGACCGGACCCGGGTGCGGAGCGAGGTGCTGCGGCTGGCCGACCGCTGCGTACAGCGGCTGCGGGCCGCCGGGCGCTCCGGGCGGACGGTGGTCATCAAGGTGCGCAACTACGACTTCTCGACGCTGACCCGCTCCGAGACGCTCCGTGGGCCCACCGACGATCCGGCGGTGATACGGGAGGCCGCTGCGCGGCTGCTGGAGACGGTGGACACCACCGGCGGGGTCCGGCTGCTGGGCGTGGGGGTCAGCGGACTGGCCGACTTCACACAGGAGGATCTGTTCGCCCAGCTGGCGACGGAGCGGGAGGCGGAGGAGACTGCGAGAGCAGCGGCGGAGCCGTCCGGTGGCGAGACGGCGCCGCACGAGCCCGAGGAGGAGCGGCCGCGGCGCTGGCATCCGGGACTGGACGTGGTGCACGACGCATACGGCGCCGGCTGGGTGCAGGGCAGTGGGGTGGGGAGAGTGACCGTACGCTTCGAAACGCCATGGTCCGCACCGGGAAGGGTGCGGACCTTTGCTGTCGAGGATCCGGCACTGCGGCCGGGGGAGCCCCTGCCGTTGGTGGGCGGGGGGCCGGCGGACGGTCAGTCGTCCGAGCCGGCGATCTTGCCGAAGTCCTGGTCACCGGAGCCGGGGGAGGACACCGGATCGGAGGTCGGGGAGGAGATATCCAGTCGGTAGTGGTGATAGAGCTGAAGTTCCTGCTCAGGGGAGAGATGGCGGCCGACGCCGAAGTCCGGCGCGTCCTTGATCAACTTGCGGTCGTAGGGAATGTGCAGTCCCTCACCGACCATCTTGCTGGGTTCGAGGGGGACGAACGCGTCCCGGCTGAAGAGTCCGGTGCGCACGGCCGCCCACTCCGGTTCCCCCGTCGCGTCGTCGAGATAGACCTCGTCGATCGTGCCTATTTTGGCGCCGTTGCGGTCGAACGCTTTGCGGCCGATCAGGCTCCGGGGATCGATATCGGTTTGCACGGTCCCTCCAATTGGTCGCAACTGCCCTCTGACAACTACCAAACGGCACATTTCATGCCCTGGCCACTCGAAGGATCCTTCGAGTGCCGCGCTGGTAGGCTGGCCCATGGCCGCAGACCCCGTGCGGGAGAGTCCTTTGTCGTTCGCGACCAGGGCGCCGAAGGAGCAAATCCTCCCCGGAATCTCTCAGGCACACGTACCGCATGGGCGAGGTCACTCTGGAAAGCAGGGCGGGTCACGGAAGGTACAGTCCGAGACCCCTCCTCACCGACGGTGAAAGCCGGGCCGCCTCGGGCGGGCCGGTGAAGCTCTCAGGTTAGATGACAGAGGGGGAGGCCGTCCGGGCACCCGCGCCGTGGTGCCCCTCGTAGGTCGCACCGACCAGGAGGCCCCCGCAGATGACCACCAATCGCATCTCCTTGACCGAGCTGGAACGCGGCACCCCCTTCGAGCACCGGCACATCGGTCCCGACCACGAGGCGCAGGCGAAGATGCTCGCGCACATCGGATTCGGATCGCTGGACGAGCTCACCGCCACCGCCGTCCCCGATGTGATCAAGAGTGCGGAAGCGCTCGGCCTGCCGCAGGCCCGTACCGAGGCCGAGGTGCTCCAGGAGCTGCACGGCCTCGCGGACCGTAACCAGGTGCTGGCGTCCATGATCGGACTCGGCTACTACGGCACGTTCACCCCGCCGGTGATCCTGCGCAACGTCATGGAGAACCCGGCCTGGTACACGGCGTACACCCCCTACCAGCCGGAGATCTCGCAGGGCCGCCTCGAGGCGCTGCTCAACTTCCAGACGATGGTCGCCGACCTGACCGGACTGCCCACTTCCGGCGCCTCCCTGCTGGACGAGGGCACCGCAGCCGCCGAGGCGATGGCGCTCTCCCGCCGTGTCGGCAAGGTCAAGCAGGGCGTCTTCCTGATCGACGCCGACTGTCTGCCGCAGACCATCGCCGTGATCCAGACCCGCGCGGAGCCGACCGGCGTCGAGGTCGTGGTCGCCGACCTGTCCGACGGCATTCCGGCCGAGATCGCCGAGCGCGGTGTGTTCGGTGTGCTGCTGCAGTACCCGGGCGCCTCCGGTGCGGTCAGCGACCCGCGCGCCGTCATCGAGCAGGCCCACGAGCTGGGCGCGATCGTCACCGTCGCCGCCGATCTGCTCGCCCTGACGCTGCTGACCTCGCCCGGTGAGCTCGGCGCGGACATCGCCGTCGGCACCACCCAGCGGTTCGGCGTCCCGATGGGCTTCGGCGGACCGCACGCCGGGTTCATGGCCGTACGCGACCAGTTCGCCCGCAGCCTGCCCGGTCGTCTGGTGGGCGTCTCGGTCGACGCCGACGGCAACAAGGCCTACCGCCTCGCGCTGCAGACCCGCGAGCAGCACATCCGTCGGGAGAAGGCCACCAGCAACATCTGCACCGCGCAGGTGCTGCTCGCCGTCATGGCCGGTATGTACGCGGTGTACCACGGTCCCGAGGGCCTGCGGACCATTGCCCGGCGCACCCACCGCTACGCCGCGGTCCTCGCCGAGGGCCTGCGGGCCGGCGGGGTGGAGATCGTGCACGGCGCCTACTTCGACACGCTGACCGCGCGGGTGCCCGGCCGGGCCGCCGAGGTCGTCGCCGCCGCCCGCGAGGCCGGTGTCAACCTCCGGCAGGTCGACGCCGATCTGGTCGGCATCGCCTGCGACGAGACCACCGGCCGTGCGCAGCTGGCCGGTGTCTGGGGCGCCTTCGGTGTGCACGGCGACGTCGAGCAGCTGGATGCGGCCGCCGACGAAACGCTGCCGCGGGCTCTGCTGCGCGGCGACGACTACCTCGCCCACCCGGTCTTCCACCAGTACCGCTCCGAGACCGCGATGCTGCGCTACCTGCGCACCCTCGCGGACAAGGACTACGCGCTGGACCGCGGCATGATCCCGCTCGGCTCCTGCACGATGAAGCTGAACGCGACCACCGAGATGGAGCCGGTCACCTGGCCCGCGTTCGGCCAGCTGCACCCGTTCGCGCCGGCCGCCCAGGCCCAGGGCTACCTCACGCTGATCCAGGAGCTGGAGGAGCGGCTGGCCACCGTCACCGGCTATGACAAGGTCTCCATCCAGCCCAACGCCGGATCGCAGGGCGAGCTGGCCGGTCTGCTGGCGGTGCGTGCCTACCACCGCGCCAACGGCGACGAGCAGCGCACCGTCTGTCTGATCCCGTCCTCCGCGCACGGCACCAACGCCGCCAGCGCGGTGATGGCCGGAATGAAGGTCGTCGTCGTCAAGACCGGTGAGGACGGCGAGGTCGACGCCGACGATCTGCACGCCAAGATCGAGAAGCACCGTGACGAGCTCGCGGTCCTGATGGTCACCTACCCCTCCACACACGGCGTGTTCGAGGAGCACATCACCCAGATCTGCGCGGCGGTGCACGACGCCGGCGGCCAGGTGTACGTCGACGGCGCGAACCTCAATGCGCTGGTCGGCATCGCCGAGCCCGGCAAGTTCGGCGGCGATGTCTCGCACCTCAACCTGCACAAGACGTTCTGCATCCCGCACGGCGGCGGTGGCCCGGGCGTCGGTCCGGTCGGCGTACGCGCCCACCTGGCGCCGTACCTGCCCAACCACCCGCTGCAGCCCGCCGCGGGTCCCGAGACGGGCGTGGGACCGATCTCCGCGGCGCCCTGGGGCTCGGCCGGTATCCTGCCGATCTCCTGGGCGTACGTCCGCCTGATGGGCGGCGAGGGACTCAAGCGCGCCACCCAGGTAGCGGTGCTGAGCGCCAACTACATCGCCAAGCGCCTGGAGCCGCACTACCCGGTGCTCTACACGGGCCCCGGCGGCCTGGTCGCCCACGAGTGCATCATCGACGTCCGGCCGCTGACCAAGGCGACCGGTGTGAGCATCGACGACGTCGCCAAGCGGCTCATCGACTACGGCTTCCACGCGCCGACGATGTCCTTCCCCGTGGCCGGCACGCTGATGATCGAGCCGACCGAGAGCGAGGACCTCGGCGAGCTGGACCGGTTCTGCGACGCGATGATCGCCATTCGCGCGGAGATCGAGAAGGTCGGCTCGGGGGAGTGGGACAAGGACGACAACCCGCTGCGCAACGCCCCGCACACGGCGGCCGCGCTCGGTGGCGACTGGTCGCACCCGTACACCCGTGAGGACGCCGTCTTCCCGGCCGGTGTCGAGGCCTCGGAGAAGTACTGGCCGCCGGTGCGGCGCATCGACGGTGCCTTCGGCGACCGTAACCTCGTCTGCTCCTGCCCGCCTCTGGACGAGTACGACAACTGAGGTACGGCAACGGCGTCACCGCAACATTCAAGGGCCCTCGGCAGATCTGCCGGGGGCCCTGTGGTTCGTGCCGCTCTCGCGGGTCAGGCGGCGGCGATGGCGCGAGCGCGGTGCGGGGCGATGACCTGCCCGTCCGGCAGCAGCTCACCGGTGTCCTCGAAGAGCAGGACGCCGTTGCAGAGCAGGCTCCAGCCCTGCTCCGGGTGGTGCGCCACAGGGTGTGCGGCCTCCCGGTCGGTGGAGTTCGCAGACGGGCAGGGCGGTTGGTGCTGGCACATGGAAGTTGTCTTTCGCTGCGGTGTGAACGTCGTTGTGCGGCTCGATGAGGTGTTCATGGCCGCTCCCCCGTTTCCTTCGGTCGGTCCCAGTGTTGCCCCACAGGCAGGATTCCGCAGGGATTTCGCAGCAGCGGTACTCACTCGGTATGGACGCGTCACCCATGCGGGCGGTTGCTCCCAATTGCACTCCTCCCCAAGAGGATTGGGAGAGGTATCCGCGGGCTAGCCCGCGTGGGTGAGTACGACAGAGCGCCCCGCGGCCGGAAGGGCCGCGGGGCATGCTCGTGCGGGGTGGCGGAGGCCGGTGTCCGCGGGCAGCGGAGCCGGCGCGCCGGTTCAGGCGGGTTCGGCGAGCAGCGGGGTGGCGGGTGTGAGGCGCCGGGTGAGGCGGGGGAGCAGGTCGGCGATGGGCTGCGGACGGTGCGCGGCGATCCCCGGCGGGGCGGGCGCCAGCGGAACCAGCAGGTCACCGGGTGCGGGCAGCCCTTCGGCGCCGTCGGAGGCGATGTCGTGATGCAGCCACAGGGTGAGCATGTACAGCTCGGGAACGGACAGCAGTCGTGGCTGGTAGGGCGTAACGAGCGACTCCGCCTGCGCCAGAGCCTGCTCGGTCGCGGCGACATAGGGGCCGCCGCAGAACCGCGCGAAGGTCCAGCCGTCCGCGGTGAGCATCGCCTCGGCGGTCGCCACGGCACGCTCCCCGCCGCGGACCAGGAAGCGCCAGCCCGCCAGTCGGGTCTGCGGCATACCGCCGGCCCGGCTGACGTCGTCCCAGACGTGGACGGGCAGCGGGTGGTCGGGGCTGAGCGGACCCTGATGGGCGCGCAGCGCGGAGACCGGAGCCTCGCGGACCGCGGTGGGCGAGCCGAGGGCGGCGAGAACGCTGCGCAGGGCAGGCGCGGGGGCAGGGGGAAGGTGCAGCGGCATGGTGGGTCGCCTCTCACTTCGGAGACACGGTGGAGCGTGGCAGGTGCAAACGACGCTGTCTGCGTGCGGGGTCAGAGCGTGGCCGGCCGGGGCTGCGGCCCGGCGAGGTCAGTCGCTGTGCCCCGTGCCGATGAGAACACCGAGACGCTGGGCGCCAAGTCTCTGCCTCGTAAGCGGAGTTTATACGACGTATGTTCTGAAAGTGTTTCGTCTACCGGCCTTGTGGATTTCCGGCAAGATGAAATCCAGACCCTTGAGTGAGGTGCTTTCTGCCGCTTTGTGCAACGTTTTTGCGGCGCCACCTCACATTTCCTCGGCGGCGCGGTAGGCCGGATCTCGTCGGTGTTTCTCACGAAGGAAATGCGGAAGGCGATCGCCGCCGAGATATGCCTATGGGAGGTGCCGGAGGCTGGGCCACTTCGAGCCTATCGGTACCGGCGTGCCGCTGCGGCGTTATCGATCAGATTGCCGGGGCATCATCGACCGTAGCGTGAGCCCCGGTGGAGTCGGGGAAGGCCCCAAGCGGCCCGTGGTCACGGGTCGTTCACTCGAGGAGGGACCCTTCGATGGGGGAGAAGGTCGCCGCGGACGGGATCGACCTGGCGGACCGGGAGCGTTATCGAAGAAAGCTTCACGAGTGTCTTGAGGGATTGCGGAGGCTCCTGGAGGAGGAGAGGTTCGACCGGCCCAAAAATCTCATGGGGCTGGAGATCGAACTCAATCTGGCCGGCGCCGACGGGCTGCCCCGCATGATGAACTCGCAGGTGCTCGAGCGCATCGCCAGCTGCGATTTCCAGACCGAACTCGCCCAGTGCAATCTTGAGGTCAACATCCTGCCGCACCGATTGAGCGGCCGGGTCCTGGACCAGCTCGCCGAGGAACTCCGTACGGGACTCGCCTACGCCGAAAGGAAGGCGCGCGAGGTCGCCGCCCGGATCGTGATGATCGGCATCCTGCCCACCCTGCACGCCACCGACCTCACGGCCGCCAGCCTCTCCGAGAACGACCGCTATGTACTGCTCAACGACCAGATGCGGGCGGCCCGGGGCGAGGACTTCGCACTCGATATCCGGGGCGTCGAGCATCTGGTCTCCCGCTCGCCCTCGATCGCACCGGAAGCCGCGTGTACCTCGGTCCAGCTGCACCTCCAGGTGACACCGGGCCGCTTCGCCGCTGTCTGGAACGCCGCCCAGGCCATCGCCGCGGTGCAGGTGGCGGTCGGCGCCAACTCGCCGTTCCTCTTCGGCCGTGAGCTGTGGCGCGAGTCCCGGCCGCCGGTCTTCCAGCAGGCCACCGATACCCGCGTGCCCGAGCTGCAGGCCCAGGGGGTACGCCCCCGCACCTGGTTCGGCGAGCGGTGGATCGACTCCGCATACGACCTGTTCGAGGAGAATCTGCGCTACTTCCCGCCGCTGCTGCCGGTGTGCGGACCGCAGGAGCCGCTGCGGGTCCTCGCCGAGGGCGGGGCGCCCGACCTGGCCGAACTGGTGCTGCACAACGGCACGATCTACCGCTGGAACCGCCCCGTCTACGCGGTCGCCGACGGGGTCGCGCATCTCAGGGTCGAGAACCGGGTGCTGCCGGCCGGCCCCACCGTCGCCGACGTCATCGCCAACACCGCCTTCTACTACGGACTGGTGCGGGCGCTGGCCGAGGAGCCGCGCCCCATCTGGTCGCGCCTCCCGTTCGCCGCCGCGGCCCGCAACTTCGACGCCGCCTGCCGGTACGGCATCGACGCCACCCTGGACTGGCCCCGTCCCGGACGGGCCGGCGGCATCGCCGAAATCCCGGCCGTACGGCTGGTGCGCAGGGAACTGCTGCCGCTGGCGGCCCGCGGGCTGGACGCCTGGGGGGTGGAACCGGCCGATCGTGACCACTACCTCGGCATCATCGAGGAGCGCTGCCGGCGCCGGGTCAACGGCGCGTCCTGGCAGGCCGCGGCCTGCCACCACGCCCGGCGCCAAGGCCTGGACCGGGATGCCGCGCTCGCCGCGATGACCCGGCGCTACAGCGAGCTGATGCACACCGGGGAGCCGGTGCACACCTGGCCGGTCGCCTGGCCGGTGCGTGGGCGGCCCGCCGTACGGGAGCCACAGGAGGCGGCGGCCGAGGGGGCGTAGCGAGGCGCGGCGGACAGTGCCCGGTTGCTGCCGGTGCGGCCGAACGGGTTCCGGGGCCGCCGCACGGGGTGCTCAGCGCGGCCCCTTGCCGCCTGCCGCCAGGAGGGCCTTGAGGATCACCTGGTGGATCTGCGACGGGTCGCTGACCTGGTGCGCCGATCCGCCGGTCGGCGCCACGATGCGGTCCAGGGCCGAGGTGTCGGCGGCCGGGCCGATCGCGAGGGCGATCAGCGGCACCGGCTGCTTGGGGTCGGACAGCTCCTTCAGCTTGTCGACCAGGGCGTCGAGGCCGAGGCTGCCGGCGTCGTCGTTGGCGCCGTCGGTGACGATGACCAGTGAGTTGAGCTTCCCGCTCGCATACGAGGCGCAGGCCTCCCGGTACGCGGCGAGCGTGGTGTCGTACAGGCCGGTGGCGCCACGGGGCACCGGGGCCAGCGAGCTGAAGGCGGCGGTGAGCGCGTCACGGTGGGTGCCGCCGGCCGTCTCCCGGTCGCCGAGCCGGCCGGTGGGGGACAGCTCCACATAGTCCTTGTCGCCGTCCAGGAAGGTGGCGAACTTCCACAGCCCGATCTCGTCCTCGGGTGTGAAGGTGGCCAGCGCCTGGAGCAGGGACTTCTTGGCGAGATCCATCCGGGACCGGCCGGCGCCGCCCGGGACCGGGCTGCCCATCGACGGCGAGGCGTCCACGACCGTGGTGAGCCGGATGTTCTGCACCGTGACCGTCCACATGCCCATCAGCGCCTGGAGTTCCTTGACCGTCGGCGGATCGGCGGGGTCGGCGGAGTACGGCTGCGGAGCACGCCCGCCGGCCGCGGCGGTCACCTTCGGGTCCGCCTTGCCGTTGCCGGCCCGGAAGCCGTGCTTGCGCAGCGTGCGCTGTCCGTCGGTCTCGCCCAGCAGCGTCATGAAACGGTTGGCGGCGCGGGTCTGCTCGGGGCTCATCTCCGCGTCGTCGACCAGCGTGTACGGGTAGTCGAGCCGGGCCGCGCCGTCCTGGGGGTAGAACAGGTCCAGGTCGGGGCCGCCGCCCGTCCCGGTGTTGTGGGCGTACGCGGCCTGCTCCGACAGCAGCAGCGCCTGGTTGCGGCGCGGATTGTCCTGCTCCGCTCCGGAGCCGTCGCGCGGCAGGGTGGCCAGTGCCTCTTCGTCGCCGTCAGCGATCCGCTGGTGGAGAAGCTTGGCCGTCGCCGCGGTGCGGGTGTCGGCCTCGTCGCTGTCCTCGGCGTCCTTGGCGTTGGCGGTGCCGACCCGGGCCAGTGCGAGCAGCCCGGTGGCGCTGCGGGCCGGGTCGGCGACGCCCAGGCGCAGTGCGTCGCCGGATGTCACGGTCCGGGTCAGCTTCGTCCAGCTGTAGGTCTTCTCGGGCCAGCCCAGCGACGTGGCGGTCCCGGGGACGGCGCCGAGCGCGATCGGGGACGAGGCGATGATGCCGGCGGCGGTCAGGGGGGTGCCGCGCTCCGCGTCGACCCGGTCCACCCACAGGCTGGAATCCGGTACCCATACCTGGAATTCGGGGTCGACGGGCCGCTGCCCGAACGCGTCGGCGAGGTCGTTCGAGGCGCGCGCGGTGACTCTGACGTCCAGACATCTGCCGTCGGTGCGCGTCGCGTCCTCGCGGGCGGTCTTGGCCACCGCTTTGAGCGCCGGGGCGATATCGGGCGAGACGGCCACGTCGAGCCGCGCCGACCGGCCGCCGCACGGACCCCCGAACGGGAGCAGACCGCTGCGCAGCGCCACGACCGAGCCCGCGGCGACGGCCAGCACGAGCCCGGTGGAGATGACGAGGGTGCGCCGACGTACACCGGAGCGGGCCCCTGTGTGCTCCGGTGCGGAGCCGTCGGGCAAGCTGTGTCGTCCCATTGCGGTAGCGCCTCGCCTTCTCGGAGCTCGATCGGGATTCGATGGGGCGAGGGAGCGCGCCACGTGGATGGCGCCCGTCCCCGGCCTGTCGCGCGCGATCTTCGTACCTGCTGTCGAGACCCTAGCGGGGCGGTGGTGGCGAAGAGGCGGTAATGCGGAAGTGGAGGAAGCGTGCAGTCGGATACAAGTCCCGTGGCCGATGCGGACGTTCCAGGTAATGGGCCCGGTACGGGAGCAGGGACGGGGCAGGCCGAGGAGCCGTCCCGGAGCATCCTGCGCAGTGAGACGCTGATCGTCCTCGCCCTCTCGCTGGGTGCCAGTGCGGTGTCGGCACTGATCAGCTTCATCGGATCGCTGACCAAGCCCGGCGGCCTCAAGCATCAGGCGGCGACGCTCAACGGGTCCCATGCGCCCGGTCGGCCCTGGCTGGATCTCGCCTGGCAGCTGTTCGGTATCGCGACGGCCCTCGTCCCCGTGGTGCTGGTGGCACATCTGCTGCTGCGCGAACGGGCCGGCGGGCTGCGGGCGATCGGCTTCGACCGGCGGCGGCCCGGCTTCGACCTGGGGCGCGGTGTCGCGCTGGCGGCCGTCATCGGCGGCAGCGGGCTGCTGCTCTATCTGGGTGCGCGGGCGGCCGGATTCAATCTGACGGTGGTCCCCGAGGCGCTGCCCGCGGTGTGGTGGAAGATTCCGGTGCTGATCGCCTCCGCGGTGCAGAACGCCGTACTGGAGGAGGTCATCGTCGTCGGGTATCTGCTGCGCAGGCTGGGGCAGTTGGGCTGGTCCCCGGTGGCGGCCCTGGTGGCCAGTTCGGTGCTGCGCGGCTCCTACCACCTCTACCAGGGCATCGGCGGCTTCGTCGGCAACATGGTGATGGGCGTGATCTTCGTCCTGCTCTACCGGCGATGGGGGCGGGTCGGGCCGCTGGTCGCCGCCCATGCCCTGATCGACATCGTGGCGTTCGTCGGCTATGCGGTGCTGGCGGGGCATGTGGGGTGGCTGCCGACGGCGTGAGACGGGGGAGGCGCGGGGCACCGCCGGTGCCTGCCGCGCCTCCTGGGGACCGCTCCCGCCGGGGCCGGCTCAGCCGGTGACCAGCAGCTCGCCGTCGATGACCGTGACCGCCCAGCCGGTCAGCAGCGTACGGTCGCCGCGCAGCTCGGTCCGTACGAAGCCGGTGCGGGCGGCGCCCTGCAGGCCGACGAGTGCATCCCGGCCCAGGCGCGCCGACCAGAACGGGGCGAGCGCGGTGTGCGCGCTGCCCGTCACCGGGTCCTCGTCGATGCCCACCCCGGGGAAGAAGCAGCGCGAGACGAAGTCATAGCCGCCGTCGGGGTTTTCGGCGCGCGCGGTGGTGATCACGCCCCGGCCTCCGTGCCCCGCCAGCGCCGTCAGGTCCGGGCGCAGCGCCCGTACGGATCTCTCGTCGGCCAGCTCGACCAGGAGATCCCCGACATCGGGACCGGTGTCGTGCGCGGAGCGGATCTCGGTGCCCAGCGCGCCCGCGACGGCCGGCGGTACCTCGACGGGCGTGAGCGGGGCGGTCGGGAAGTCCATGGTGATCGCACCGCCGGAGCCGGTCGTCGTGGTCAGCACTCCGCTGCGGGTGCGGAAGCGGACCGTACCGGTGGCCGTCCCGGTGGTGTGCAGGACATGTGCCGTGGCCAAAGTGGCGTGCCCGCACATGTTCACCTCGGCGGCCGGGGTGAGCCAGCGCAGCGCCCAGTCGGCGTCACCGCCTTCGGGCAGCGGATGCGCAAAGGCGGTCTCGGAGAGATTGACCTCGGTGGCGACCTGCTGCAGCCAGGCCGTATCGGGAAAGGCGCCGGAGTCGAGGAGCACGACTCCCGCGGGGTTGCCGGTGAACGGACGCTCGCTGAAGGCGTCGACGATACGAATCCTCATGGCCGCGAGCGTAGAGGTGCCGCAAAGCCGCAGGCCAAGGCCAATTCGAGGGAATTGGACACGGTTGGCCGGCACGGCGGCGGCCAACCGTGGCTCGCCGCTCTGTGCGCGATGTTCCCGGGGGAGGTGTTCAGGGGCTTGCTTCGACGAACAGTCCCGATATATCGTTGAGGCATCGCAATAGATCAACGATAGAAAGCGAGGACGCCATCATGCGTTCCCAAGGACACGATCACGGACATGAGCACCGCCATGAGCACTGCGGCCCCGGGCGCCATGGCGGCCGCGGCGACTTCCCGGGCGGCTGGGAGCGGCGGCGCGCCGCCTTCGGCCCGTTCGGCCCGCCTTTCGGGGGCCCGCCGTTCGGCGGCGGCCGGGGGCGCGGCGGACCGCGCGGCCGGGCGCGGCGGGGTGATGTGCGCGCCTCGATCCTGGCGCTGCTCAAGGACCGCCCGATGCACGGCTACGAAATGATCCAGGAGATCGCCGAGCGCAGCGGCGGGGCGTGGAAGCCCAGTCCCGGCTCGGTCTATCCGACGCTGCAGCTCCTGGAGGACGAGGGGCTGATCGCCAGCGCCAGTGAGGGCGGCAAGAAGCTGTTCTCGCTGACGGACGCCGGGCGCACCGAGGCCGACAGTGGCTCGGACGCCCCCTGGGAGGACGCCGGCCGCGGCGTCGACTGGGAGGCGATGAACGAGATCCGCAAGGCGGGCGGCGGCCTGGTCGAGGCGTTCCGTCAGGTGTGGGCCACCGGCAGTCCCGAACAGCGGGAGAAGGCCATGGCGGTGGTCAACAAGGCGCGCAAGGAGCTGTATCTGATCCTTGCCGAGGAGGACTGAGCGGGGGGGGGTGACGGGGGTGCGGGGCCTTCGGGGGCCGGTGTGTGTGGGGGCTCCCGAGGGCTCAGGTGACCAAAGCGGCGAGCTTGCGCAGTGACTCGTTCAGCGCGGCGCTCGCCGAATCCCTGAGTTTGCCGGCCATCAGGGAGACCGCGGCGCCGGTGAACGTCCCGTCGATCCGGACGGCCGTCGCCGCGCCGTCCGGTGTGAGCTCATAGCGCATCCCCAGGTTGACGCCCATCGGGCCCTTGCCCTGGATGCCGAGCAGCCGGCCCGGCTCCAGCTCCCGCACGGTCCAGATGACCTCCGCGGGAAAGCCCATCAGCTTCATGTTCTCCTCGTACCCCGCGCCGACCTCAAGTGATTCCGGGCCGCCTTTGGGGAAGGCGGTGTGGGTGGCGTTCCACTCCCCGTACGAGTCGAAGTCGGTGAGCCGGTCCCAGAGCTTCTCGGCCGGTGCTTCGATACGGGCCTGCGCGGTGACTTCGGCCATGCGAGCACCCCTTCGGTGACGGTCTCTGGCTGGTGCCGCGGAACGTAGCCGTACGGGGGTGAAGGTTCAATACCGATGACCGAGCTTTGCTGATGAGTCGTCAGTTTGAGATGTCCCGCCGTGGTGGGCCGCGACGGACGCGTGGTCGCCCCGGGCCCGCATGTCCGGCCTCCACGTTTCCCTCGCATCTCCTCCGCAAGGATGAGACGGTGTGCGGCCGTGCCCAACCACCGTGGGATACGCAAATGCTCCCCGCCGGGGATGATCCGGCGCCCAGAGGCTGGTGGGGTGGGTGCTGTGCAAAACCGTACTGCGTACAGTGGTGGCGACGGGCCCGCCCAGGAGGAGCTCGACACCCGGCTCACCGTCGAGCTTGCGACGGTCGTATCCGCTGCCCGCAGACGGGCCACCCGCGACGGCGACCGGCAGGTCGACACCGCGCATCTGCTGCACGGCCTCCTGGAATCGGACCCCGCCGTACGCGACTCCTTCGACGGTGCACCGCAGGTCGCACGGCTGCTGGGCTACCTCGTCCAGCGCAGCATCGGCTACGGGCTCCAATGGCACGGCACGATCGAGGACTCCGGAGCGGTCCCCATGGTCGCCGAGGGCGGGGCCCCCGGGTGGTCACCGGCCGCGGCCGCCGCCATGGACGGCGCCCTGGACCGCGCCCATTCCCGCTACGACACCTGTGCGGGCTGCCTCGACCTGCTCGCCGCTTTGGTGGACGACCCCGAGTCCCGGGCCGTCGAAGTACTGCGCCGGGCCTCCGTCGACACCGCCCGGCTCGCCGCCCGTCTGGACGGGGAACGTCCCGGTCGTGTCTGACGGGGAACGCGCCGGCCAGGAAGGACAGGGGTATCGGGGGGTGGCACTGCTGACGACGGCTGCCATGATGGCCCGATGCACGCGACTTCGGGGAGCCCGGCAGGTCCATCGACCGGGCCGGGCCAGGGAACTCCAGGGTCCTGGGGGACCCGGCCGTCAGCACCCGCCCTCCGGGCGAGCCATGGCGAGGCGTCCCGGGGACGCGGCGCCGGCCTCGGTATCGCCCTGCTGTCCGCCCTCGCCTTCGGCGGTTCGGGCGTCGCCGCCAAGCCCCTGATATCCGCCGGTCTCGAACCGCTGCAGGTCACCTGGCTGCGGGTCGTCGGGGCCGCGCTGGTCATGCTGCCGGTCGCCTGGCGCCACCGGGATCTGCCGCGCCGCCGGCCCGCGCTGCTCGTGGGCTTCGGGCTGCTCGCCGTCGCGGGGGTGCAGGCCTGCTACTTCGCCGCGCTCTCCCGTATCCCCGTCGGTGTCGCGCTGCTCATCGAATACCTGGCTCCCGCCCTCGTGCTGGGCTGGGTGCGCTTCGTTCAGAAACGGCCGGTCACTCGTGCCGCCGCGGTCGGAGTGGTGCTGGCTGTCGGCGGACTGGCCTGCGTCGTGGAGGTGTGGTCCGGGCTGAGCTTCGATGCCGTCGGACTCGCCCTCGCGCTCGGCGCGGCCTGCTGCCAGGTCGGCTACTTCGTGCTCTCCGATCACGGCAGCGACGGTGACGACTCGGTGGACCCGCTCGGCGTGATCGCCTACGGCCTGCTGATCGGCGCCGTCGTCCTCACCGCCATCGCCCGCCCCTGGGGCATGCACTGGCCGGTGCTCGGGGGCAGCGCGGAGATGAACGGTGTCCAGGTGCCCGCTGTCCTGCTGCTCGCGTGGATCGTGCTGATCGCGACGGTGGCCGCCTACCTCACCGGAGTGGTCTCGATCCGCCGGCTCTCACCACAGGTGGCCGGGGTGGTCGCCTGTCTGGAGGCGGTCATCGCGACCGCCCTTGCCTGGGTCCTGCTCGGTGAGCACCTCTCCGCGCCGCAGATCGTCGGTGGGATGGTGGTGCTGACCGGCGCCTTCATCGCGCAGTCGGCCAAGCCGAAGGCGACGGAGACGGTGCGGGTGGCGGGTGCCGGTGCCGGGACGGGGACGGCGGCGGGCGACGGGACGGGTGAGGGGGCTCCGGGTGACGGGGTGTCCCCGGCATCGTCGGCCTCCTCGGCGCCCTAGCGGACACGCCCTGGGCCCGTCGCGCCCGGAGCGCTCCGGGGAGCGACTTGTCGGCCGGTCCGAGCGTGACGTAGGGTCACGATCATGCATTCGACTGTGCTGCCCCCTCCCGCCGCGTAACGCGGGCGGCGGCCTCCGAGGAAACCCCCGGCTCGGGAAGGTTCCCGAGCTGTTTCGTCGCTGCCTGCACACGGGACCACGCGACCACTCCACGGCGCACCGCGCCGTCCTGGATTTCCCGGAGCACCTCTGTCATGCATGCCACTCCTTCCTCCGCCCTGCCCGTGGGCCGGGGGCTGCTGTACGTGACGTTCGCCGCGACCGCCTGGGGCACGGCGGGCGCGGCCGCCGCGCTCCTCTACCGCGGTAGCGGACTGGGCCCGCTCGCCCTCACCTTCTGGCGCACCTTCGGCGGCCTGGTCCTGCTGCTCGCCGTAAGGGCGCTGCTGCGCCGCCGGTCCGGTACCGCCGACGTCCCCGCCCCGTACGAGCCGCTGCGCCGGCGGATGACCCGGGTCGTGGTGACCGGCGTCGCCCTCGCCGTCTTCCAGGCCGCCTACTTCGCGGCCGTCGAAGCCACCGGCCTGGCCGTGGGCACCGTCGTCACCATGGGGGCGGGTCCCGTCCTCATCGCCATCGGGGCGCGCGTGACGATGGGCGAACGGCTCGGCGGGGGCGGGGTGCTGGCCGTCGCCGGGGCGCTGGCCGGGCTGACGGTTCTGGTCCTCGGGGGTGACGGGGGCGCCACCGTCCGTCCCGCCGGCCTCGGTTATGCCCTGCTGTCCGCGGCCGGCTGTGCCGCGATGACGCTGGCCACCCGGCGGCTGGGCAAGGGCGGCGGCAGCGATCCGTACGCCGCGACGATCGGCGCGTTCGCCGTCGGTGCGCTGTGTCTGCTGCCGCTCGCGGCGGCGGAGGGGCTGTGGCCCCAGGCCCACGATCTGGGCCGCAGCCTCTTGCTGCTGGGGTATATCGCCGCCGTGCCGACGGCGCTGGCCTACGGGCTGTACTTCGCGGGGCTGGCCGCCGTCCGGGCCGCGACCGCTTCCGTGATCTCGCTGATCGAGCCGGTGTCGGCCGCGGTGATCGCGGTGCTGTTCCTCGGGGAGCGGCTCACGACGGGGACGGTGGTCGGCACCGGCGTGCTGCTGTCGGCCGTGGCCGCGCTGGCGGTGACGGAGGCGCGCGGAGCGGTGACGGCGGCGCGGTCAGCGGCGCCGGTGGCCGGCTGAGACCCGGGGCCCGGCCGGTTGTACCGACCGGGCTCCCGCCGGTTCGTCGGCCGGGCCCCTGCCGACGGACCGGCGGGGCAGTAACAGGGCGGGGGCGCCGTTCAGGGGCGAGGCGTGCCGGTGGCCGTGCCGGTTGCCGTGAGTCGGCGCTGCTGGTGGGTGCGGGCCGCCGCGTCCCCGGGGCCGTCCCGTTCGGCGAGGTGCTCCGAGATTCGCTGTTGGACGGCCTCGCTCCGCTTGCCTCCGTACTTGAACTTGGCGCGGACCTCGTGCACTTCGAGGCGCAGGCCGCGGATACCGGACAGCAGTCGCCCGTACGGAGCCGCACCGGGGGTGACCGGGGCCGAGCCGCCGTCCGGCTGGAAGTGGCCCAGCTGTCGCTGCAGCAGCGCCGCCTTCGCCTCCGGGTCGTCCACCACATGCGCGGTGCAGATCAGCTGGACCGCGGCGTAGAAGCTGGTGGGGACGCCGTGTTCGGGCGGCTGGTCCTCGGCAGCCTGCCAGGGGCCGGGGACGAAGGTGTAGTCGTCCACCACGCTCAGCAGCACCGTCGGCCGGTCCTCCAGCGCGCCCCAGAGGGGGTTGGGGCGGGCCAGGTGGGTGAGGGCCTCGCGCCGGGACGGGTCGTAGGCGAAGTGCAGTGGTTGCAGCATCGGCGGCTCGCCGGGTGGTCCGTTGACGGCCAGCTGGCCGAAGTCGTGTGCCGCGAGCCACTGTTGCCACTCGGTGTCTTCGGTGGGGGCGTCCCAGGGATGGATCAGCACGGTCGCTCCTCAGCGGGCGGAGAGGTACGCCGGCTCGGGCGTGCCCGGCGCGAGATCGTCGGACGCTATGGGGGCGCCGTAGACGGGTGCCACGGGAAGGACGCCGCTCCAGTACGGCAGCTCAAGATCCTCCGGCTCGTCGTTGGGGCCACCGCTGCGGATCTTGGCGGAGACCTGGCGCAGGTCGAGCCGGATCACCGCGGTCGCGGCCAGTTCCTTGGTGTTGCCCGGCCGGGAGTCGGCGGCGCGGCCGGGCAGCACATGGTCGACGAGCGCGTCGAGCGCGGCCTTCTTCTCCTCGGGGTCGGTCACCTCGTGCGCGGTGCCGTGCACCACGACGGAGCGGTAGTTGATGGAGTGGTGGAACGCGGACCTGGCCAGCACCAGACCGTCGACGTGGGTGACCGTGACACACACCTCCAGGCCGGGATCCGGTGCCTCGCCGGCCATCCGCAGCGGGCGGGATCCGGTCGATCCGTGCAGATAGAGGCGGTCCCCGACGCGGCCGTAGAGCGTCGGCAGGACGACGGGGGAGCCGTCGCGGACGAAGCCCAGATGGCAGACGTATCCCGTGTCGAGGATGGCGTGCACCGTCTCGTGGTCGTAGGCCGCGCGGTCACGGGCGCGGGTGGGGGTCGTGCGCGCGGTCGGTTCGTAGGCCTCGGTTCGGGACATTGCCAACTCCATTGAACTAGTGCATAATAAAGTTTGTGCTAGGAGAGTATCGGATCGAAGGGCGGCGCGCATCGGAGATTGCCGCCAGCGTCGAGCGAGCCGTCGGTGCGGGCGAGCTCCAACCGGGCGAAGTCCTGCCCCCGCTGCGGGAGTTGGCCGTCTATCTGGAGGTCAATCCGAATACGGTCGCGTCCGCGTACCGCACGCTCCGCGACCGCGGGGTGATCGAGACGGCGGGCCGGCGCGGCAGCCGGGTGCGCCCTCGCCCCGCGAGTACGCCACGTGAGGCGCTGCGGGCGGAGGTCCCGCCCGGCGTCCGCGACGCCTCCGGCGGGAACCCCGACCCGTCCCTGTTGCCCCCGCTCGAACGGGCACTTGCGGAGGCCGCGGCGCGCAGCGCGCGGCGCCCCGTGCTCTATGGCACACCTGCCGTGGACGACGAGCTCGCGGCCCTCGCCCGCGCGGCGTTCGCTGAAGACGGCGTGCCGGCCGGCCCAGTCGCCGTCACCAGCGGTGCCCTGGATGCCATCGAGCGGGTGCTGGCCGCTCATCTGCGGCCCGGCGACACCGTGGCGGTGGAAGACCCGGGGTGGGGCAGCCTGCTGGATCTCATCCCGGCGCTCGGATTGCGCCCCGCCCCGGTCGGGGTGGACGACGAAGGCCCGTTGCCGGAGCCGCTGGCGCGTGCGCTCCGGGACGGCGCCCGTGCCGTCGTCATCACCGACCGGGCGCAGAACCCCACCGGAGCCGCCGTCAGCCGCGCCCGCGCCACCGAACTCCGCACGCTCCTGTCCGCACACCCCGGCACCCTCCTCATCGAGGACGACCACGGCCACGGCATCGTCGACCTTCCGCTTCATCCGCTCTCCGGCGTCACCGACCACTGGGTCCTGGTCCGCTCGACGGCCAAGGCGTACGGACCTGATCTGCGGCTGGCCGTGCTCACCGGCGATGCGCTGACCATCGACCGGGTGCGGGGCCGGCAGGGCCTCGGCCCGGGCTGGATCAGCCATCTGCTCCAGGACGCCGTCGTCCATCTCTGGCGGACGTCCGCGGTCGACCCGGAAGCGGTGGCCGGAGCGTACGGGCGCCGGCGTGACGGGCTGATACGGGCGTTGGCGGAGCGCGGGGTCCGTGCCCGGGGCCGCAGCGGTATGAACGTGTGGGTACCGGTGCCGGACGAGACCGGTGCGGTGGCCCGGCTCCTGCACTCCGGCTGGGCGGTGGCCCCCGGCGCCCGCTTCCGTCTGCAGTCCCCGCCCGGCATCCGCATCACCGTCTCCGCCCTCTCCGATGACGACATCGACCCCGTGGCGGACGCCGTTGCCGCGGCAACGGGGGTGGGGGAGGCGCGGCGGTACGAGTGAGGGGAGGCGATAGGGGCTGACGGAACCGTGCAGAACTGCCGGGGAGGCTGCGGCGGTTGGCCCGGGGGTGCGGGGGAGCATCTGCGGGAGCCCCCGCGCCGGGAGCCCCCGCGCCGGGAGCCCCCGCGCCGGGAGCGCCCCCGCGCTGGGAGCCCCCGCGCCGGGGGCACGGGGGCTGGGAGGCGCGGGCTCGGCGCCCTGGCGGCGCCGTCAGTCGCTGGTGGAGCCGGGCCGGGGGAGCGACGGGCCCTTCGGGCGGGGCTTGCTCTGTGTGAGGGCGGCGCCGGCCAGGACGATGAGGGCGCCGGCCGGGGTGTTCCAGCTCAGCTGTTCGTGCAGAAGGGCCACTCCGGCCGCGGTGGCGATCACGGGGATGAAATACGTGACCATCTGGGCGGTGGTGGGACCGATCTCGGCGACGAGTCCGTACTGGATGAGGAAGGCGAAGCCGGTGCCCAGGGCGCCGAGGGCGAAGACGGCGAGCAGCGGGACGATCGGGTAGTCGGCCGGTGCGGTGGTGAACAGGGGTGTCACCACGGCCAGTTGGGCGGTTGCCAGCAGCAGCTGGGCGCTGGACATGGACAGGTGGGAGTGCTGGACGCCCGCCAGGGTGCGGCGGACGTAGATCCAGCCGATGGCGTAGCTGAGCGAGGCGCCCAGCGCCATCGCGGTGCCCGTCAGATCCGTGCCCGCGAAGCCCTGCCAGGCGCCGAGCACGGTCAGCACGCCCAGGAACCCGAGGCCGAGTCCGGCGACCCGGCGCCGGCTGGGGCGGTCCTCGGAGAGCGCGACGACCGACAGCGCCATGCCCCACAGCGGGGAGGTGGCATTGCAGATGCCGGCCAGTGTGGAGGGGATGGTCAGCTCGGAGTAGGCGAAGAGGGAGAACGGCAGCGCATTGAGGAAGAACGCGGCGACGGTGAGATGAGCCCAGGTGCGGGGGGAGCGGGGAAGCCGCTCACGCTTGATCACGACCATGGCCAGCAGTACCAGCGCACCGAACGCCACCCGGCCCAGCGTGACCTGCAGTGGGGCGAAGCCCTGGGTGCCCACCTTGATGAAGAGAAAGCTGAAGCCCCAGATCAGCGAGAGGACGGCGAAGCGGAGCTGCCAGCCGCGGGCCCGGCCGGTGGTCTTCGGGGTCGGGGTGCCGGTGCGGGGCGAGGCCGTCGTGGTTGCCGCGGCGTGCTCGTCGCCGGCGTGGCACGCGGTCGTGGCCGGAGAGTTCGTGGTGTCGGCGGAGGCAGCGGGTGCGCCGGTGGCGGTGCTCATGACGACCACGATGCGGCGTACAACTTCGTAGCACAAGCGAGATTTCGTGGCGGGTATCGCTTAGCATTGCTTATATGTTGAACCTTGATCGCCTACGGACGCTGAGCGCGGTCGCCCGGCACGGGTCGGTGAGCGCGGCCGCCGACGGACTGCATGTGACGACCTCGGCCGTCTCGCAGCAGATCGCCAAGCTCGAGCGGGAGACCGGACAGCAGCTGCTGGCGAAGAACGGGCGCGGGGTCCGGCTGACCGACGCCGGACGGCTGCTCGCCGACCATGCGACGCGCATCCTCTCCCAGGTCGAGCTGGCACAGGCCGAGCTGGAAGCGCATCGCGGCCAGGCGGTGGGCGAGCTGCGGCTGGGCGCGTTTCCCACCGCGGCGCGAGGACTCTTCCCGGCCGCGCTGGTCGCCCTCCGGGCCGAGCACCCACAACTGCGGGCGCGGCTGACGGAGATGGAGCCGGATGAATCGGTACGCGGCGTGGTGCGCGGCGATATCGATCTGGCGGTCGTCCTGGACTGGTACAACCGGCCGCTGTCACTGCCCGAAGGGCTGGCGAAGGCCCCGCTCCTGGACGATCCGGCCGATGTGGCCATGCCGTCCACGCATCCGCTCGCCGGGCGGGGGTCCGTGGAGCTGGAGGAATTCGCGGAGGACGAGTGGATCTCCTGGCCGCAGGGGGAGTTCTGCCACGACTGGCTGATGTTCACCCTGCGCAGCAAGGGCGTGGAGCCGCGCATCGCGCACATGGCCGAGGAGCACCACACCCAGCTGGCCCTGATCGCGTCCGGGCTGGGCGTCGCGGTGGCGCCGCGGCTCGGCCGCGGACCGGTGCCGGAGGGGGTGAGTGTGGTGCCCGTCCGTCATACGATGCGCCGCCATGTCTATGCCATCTGGCGCGCGGACGCCGACCGCAGGCCCTCGATCCGTGCCGCGGTGGGGGCGCTCCGCGCGGCCGGGAAGCGCGTGGAGGGCTGCTGAGGACGGAGCTGCCGGCAGTCTCCTGCCTCCGCTCAGGGCGGTGGGACGATCCCGCGGATCACGCCCAGTTCCAGCAAGTCCTGCGGGCGGATGCGGAGTTGGTCGGCAGTGTCGTGGATCTGCGCTTCGTCGCGCTTGAGGATGGCCGCGGCCAGCTCCGGGGCGATCACGGAGAAGTAGCTGTCCGGTGTCGCCCACAGCCGGTCCGGCGCGGCAAGGGCCAGTGCGCCGCCCGAACCGCCCTCCCCGATGAGCAGGGAGGTGACGGGCACCTCGGCGGTGGCGAGCGCCGCGAAGGCATCGGCGATGGCCGCGCCGGCCCCGGCCCGTTCGGCCGCGGCATCGTTGGCGGCGCCCGGGGTGTCCACGAGGGTGAGGACCGGAAGGCCCAGCCGGCCGGCGAGCCGGACCAGGCGCGCGGCAGTACGGAAGCCGGCCGGACGGGTGGCCGTGCCGCACTGGGCGGCGAACGCGATCGTACGGCCCTCGTGATGACCGAAACCGCACCGTATCCCGGGGTCGACGCCGCCACAGCGGTCGCCACTGATCTCCTCCCGGTCGTCGAAGTACGCGTGCAGATACGCCTCGGCCCGCGGCCGCCGGGGCTCGCGGGCGCGGACCACCGCACCCCAGCCGGTCTCCGGCAGCCCCGGCGCTCCGAGCGCATACGGCGGGGGCGCCGGCTCCACGGTGCGAGTGCGGGACTCCGCGGGCGGGCACAGCAGTTGCAGCCACCGCTGGAGCGTGCCCCGCAGCCGGTCGGGCGGGACGACGGCGTCGATCTGGCCGGAGGCGAGCTGCCCCTCGGCGCAGTAGGCGGAGGGATCGGCGTCCGGGGGGCGCACCCGCGAGCCCGCGAAGCCGACCTGTGCCCCGGGAAGCGCGAGGATCACATCGGCGGCCGCGCCGAGGGTGGCCCAGCCGCCGCCGGTCGTCGGATCACGCAGCACGGCGATCTGCGGCAGCCCCGCGGCGCGGTTCAGCGCCGACTGCCGTGCCACCCGCTGGAGTTGGGTCAGCGCGCGCATCCCTTCCTGCATCCGGCTGCCGCCCGTCGCGATCAGCGAAACGACCGGCAGGCCGCGCTCGCGGGCGTGGGTGTAGGCGGCCTCCAGACGGTCGCCGGTGCGCTCGCCGAGGGAGCCGCCCAGATAGCGGAACTCGAAGGAGATCACGACCGTTTCCCTGCCGCCCATCGTGGCCAGGGCCGTGACCACCGACTCGTCCTCGCCGGTCCGTGCGTGGGCGCGGGCCCGTGCGTCGTCGTAGCCGCGCCAGCCGAGCGGGCCGTCCGGTGCGGACGGAGCCGCGGCCGGAGTTTCGCGGCCGGCGGGAACGGCCGTTTCGGTGTACGTGTCCGCCACTGCCGCGATGGCTTGACGAGCTGTCAGCCGGGCGCACGGTATCGCGGTGGCAGCGGTGGCAGCGGTGGCAGCGGTGGCCGGAGCCCGGTCGTCGGCCGCGGCGTCGTTGGCGGCGTCGGCGCCCTGGCCGCCGTCCACACCGTGGCGCCCCTTCCCGCCCCCGGCCCGGTCCCCGTCCCCGGCCGCGCCGCGGCCGTCGTTACGCACGGAGCTCACGCTTCAGGATCTTGCCCATGTCGTTGCGCGGCAGGGCGTCCAGGAAGTGCACGGTGCGTGGCCGCTTGTGCGGCGCGAGCTGGCGGGCGACATGATCGGCGAGCTCCGGGCCGGAGGGTGCCGGGCCTGCGTCCGGACCGGTCTCCGCCACGACCCAGGCGACGATCCGCTCGCCGAGGTCTTCGTCCGGCGCGGCGGTGACGGCGGCCTCGGCGACCCCGGGGTGGGCCAGCAGCGCATTCTCGATCTCGCCCGCACCGATTTTGTAGCCGCCGCTTTTGATCAGGTCGGTGGCCTTGCGGCCCACGATGCGGTAGTTCCCGCCGGCGTCCCGGATCGCCATGTCGCCGGTGCGGAACCAGCCCCCGTCGAAGGCCGCGGCGGTGGCATCGGGGCGGTTGAGGTACTCGACGAAGAGGTTCGGGCCGCGGACCTGGATCTCGCCGACCGTCTCGGCGTCGTTCGCCTCGATGGCCTGCCCCGTCTCGTCGACGAGACGGACGTACACCCCCGGCAGCGGCACTCCGACCGTGCCCGTGGCATCGGGGCCGTCCGCCCGCACGCTGGTGTTCATGAGCGTTTCCGTCATGCCGTAGCGCTCGATCACCCGCCGGCCGGAGGCCGCCGTGATCCGCTCATGATCGGTCAGCGGCAGCGCGGCCGAGCCGGAGACCAGCAGCCGGGCGCGGGAGAGCGCCTTGGCGAGCGCGGGGTCACCGCCGGCCTCGACGGCCAGGCGGTGGTACATCGTCGGTACGCCGAACAGCATCGTGCCGTCCGCGGACAGCTCACGGACCACCGCGTCGGTGCTGAAGCGTCCCAGGTGGTGAACGCTGCCACCGCGGCGCAGCGGTCCGAGGATGCCGAGAATCAGGCCGTGGACATGAAAGAGCGGCAGGGCGTGGACGAGGACGTCGTCGGCGGTCCACTGCCAGGCGTCCTCCAGGGCGTCGAGGGTGTGCGCAATGGCGCGCCGGGGGAGGACGACGCCCTTGGGCGGCCCGGTCGTACCCGAGGTGTAGACGATCAGGGCCGGTGCCTCGTCGCCCGGTTCGTACGGCGACGGGGCCGGCTCGGCGTCCTCGGGCGGCTCCGCGGCCTCGATGTCGACGCGGTGCAGTGCGGCGAGCGGGCCCGGCAGGTCGGCGCCCGGCTCGGCCAGGACGAGCGACGGCGCGCTGTCCGTCACGATGTGCGCCAGCTCGCTTTCGCCGATCTTCGGATTCACCGGCACCACGGACACTCCGGCGAGCAGGGCGGCCACCACACCGACCGAGGTCTCCAGCGTCGGCGTCGCCCAGACGGCGATACGGGTCTCACCGGCGATCCGCTCGGCGAGCGCCCCCGCCACCGACGCCAATTGGCGATAGCTGAGGGTGCGGTCACCGAAGCGCAGCGCGGGCGCGGGCGAAGCGTCACGCAGCGCGGGGAAGAGCACGTTCACCGGATCTCCTTCGTCCTCGTCGGCGCCCGGTCCGTCGCGGCCGGGCCGTCCCGCTCCGGCGCCCCTGCCGGTACCGAACGGGCTGACCCACACCACTCTCGCAGAGACCACCGACAACGCGATCACATCCGGATGATCGATCCCCGCCGTCCGCGGTGACCGTCCCCATACCACCCCTCGCCCGCGCCCCGACGCTCACCCCGGGATCTTGCGGAAGTCCCATGACGCGACCGACTCCGGCGTCAGGCGCAGCCACGCATGGCGGCCGTCGTGCGGCATGTCGGACATCCCGAAGTACTTGTCCGCGAAGAGCCGCTCCGGGGCGTCGAGCGCGGGGCAGGGCTCGCCGGTGCGCGGCGCCTCGCCGACGAAGTCCGCGCGGCCCGCCAGCTCGGCCCCGCGCAGCTCGCCGTACTCGTGCCCGTCGTCGACGACCACCGCGATCCGCGGGTCCGTGCGCAGCTGGGCCCACCGCTTGCTGCGGGTGATCGAATACAGCCACAGCGCTGTGCCGTCCCAGACGAACCAGAGCGCCCCGACGTGCGGCGCACCGTCGCCGCCGACCGTCGCGACCCGGCAGGTGCGCTGCGCCGCGAGAAACGCGTCGAGCTCGCCCTGCGTCATCATGATCCGGCGCCCGCGCCGCTGTGTGTCGGCCATCGTCCCTCGCCCTCCGCCGTGTGCCCCCGCTCGTGGGGCACTGACCCGCTTGCCTGACACCGACCCCGCTACCTGACTGGGTGTCAGAAATCATGAGGGCTCTTCCTGACGTGCGCAATGCCCGGTACCCTCACCCGGCTCGGACAGGCCGGGAACAGGTCCGCCAGGGGCCGGCTCCGAGGAGTCACGTCCGGCAGCAATCACATCCGCCAGAGGGGAATGCGATGTCTTCGGGCGCAGCACGGCTCAGCGAGCAACTGGATCCGGTCTCCACGGTGCTGCTCACCGTCGAGTGCCAGCGCGGCGTGGTCGGCCCGGACAGCGCGCTGCCCGAACTGGCGGACGCGGCCCGCAAGTCGGGGGCGCTGGCGAATGTCGCGCGGCTGGTGACGGCCGCCCATGACATCGGCGTCCAGGTGCTGCACGCCGTGGCCGAACGCCGTCCCGACGGCCGCGGCGCCAGCCACAACGCCCGTCTCTTCAAGGCGGCCGAGCGGCTGCCCGTCCAGCAGCTCACCGGGTCCACCGCGGTACGCATCGCCGATCCGGTCCCCGTCTCGCCGGACGACCTGGTGGTACGCAGACTGCACGGCCTCTCGCCGATCGCCGGCACCGAGGTGGACGCGCTGCTGCGCAACTTCGGGTGCCGGACACTCATCGTCACCGGGGTGTCGGCGAATGTGGCGATCCCCAATGCCGTGTTCGACGCGGTCAATCTCGGATACACGGCCGTGGTGCCCGCGGACGCCATCGCGGGGGTGCCTGCCGACTACACCCCCGCGATGGTCCGCAACACCCTCGCTCTGGTCGCCACCGTCACCACCACCGATGACGTCCTGACCAGCTGGAGACGACCGCGCCGTGGCCGCTGAGCCGTGCCCGCCGCCCTGAGCGGCGGGCGGCCTGCGGCCCGTTCCGTCAGTCCAGGGCGACCGAACCGCCCTTCACGTTCACCTTGGCGGGCGCCAGCCCCTTGGTGGCGGGGCCCTTCTTCACGCTGCCGTCGGTGATGTCGAACTTGCTGCCGTGGCACATGCAGTTGATGGTGCCGCCGGAGACCTCGCCGACGACGCAGCCCGCGTGGGTGCAGATCGCGGAGAACGCCTTGATCTCGCCGTCCTTCGGCTGCGTGACGACGACCTTGTCGGCCTTGAAGATCTTGCCGCCGCCCGGGGGGATCTCCGAGGTCTTGGCGAGGATGGTGCCGCCACCGCTCCCGCCGGCGGCGCCGTCGCCCCCACCGCTCCCGCCCGAGCTGCCGGCCTGATCGCCGCCCTCGGCCTTGGAATCGCCGCTCCCCGCGTCCGCCGTGCTGCCTCCGCAGGCCGCGAGCGCCGCCGTCAGCCCGGCCGCGCCGACCGCCGCGACGACGGTCCGCCGGGCCGCCCCACGCCCGGCCGGCGCCTGGTCGGTCCCCTCCGTCGCCGTCATCGCTTCGGTCTCCGTCCGCTCTGACGCTGCCTGTCGAGCCATGGTGTGCCTCCGGTTCTTGGTGGTGCCTTCGGTGCGCGTTGTGCTCCATGGACGTTGCACAAGGTCCATACGGAGGGACGGCCCGGCGTGTTCAATGCGGATGCGTTCTCTCGGCAAAAGCGACGAGCCGACGGTGAACCACCAGGTCGAACGGGCGGACCGAAGAGCCGAGAGGGAACCGCCGAGCCGGACCACGGGGCGAACCGCCGCGGGCCCTCACTCCACGTCGTCGCGCCCCGCCAGCGCTTCCAGCAGGAAATCCCGCTGGAAGTGCAGCAGCTGCTCATTGACCGCGTCGTCGGCCGGCAGATGCGTGGCGCCCGGGAGCGGGAGCACACTGTGCGGTTTGCCCGCCGCGAGCAGCTCCGCCGAGAAGCGCAGGGTGTGCGCGGCGGCCACATTGTCGTCCGCCAGGCCGTGGACCAGCAGCAGCGGACGGCGCAGCAGATGGCCGTGGCCGATCAGGGAGCAGCGCACATAGTTCTCCGGCTGCTCGTCCGGGTGGCCCAGGAACCGCTCCTTCCAGTGGGTGTCGTACAGCCGCATGTCGGTGGGCGGGGCGCCGGCGACCGCCGCGTGGAAGACATCGGGGTGGTGCAGCACCGCGGCCGCGGCGAGGAACCCGCCGAACGACCAGCCGCGGATCGCCACCCGCGTCAGGTCCAGATCGCCGAAGCGCGCCCCGGCCGCCCGCAGCGCGTCCACCTGGTCCTCCAGCGCGGGCGTGAGCTGGTCGCCGTGGATGGTCTTCTCCCAGGCCGGGCCGCGGTTCGGTGTCCCGCGCCCGTCGACCACCAGCACCGCGAACCCCTGCTCGGCGAACCACTGCGACACACAGGCGGGCCAGTCACGGGCCCGTCCCACGAGCTGCATGGCCGGGCCCCCGTACGGGTCGAGGAGTACCGGCAGCTTCGCGGCGCCTTCCTCGTGCCACGACGGCAGGAAGAGCGCGCCGCGCAGCCGCCGGGAGCCGAGGGTGAGATGGAGCGGCTGCGGGGTGACCGACGGCTCCTCGGCGAGCGAGGCGATGGCCTGGTACGACGCTTCCTCGTCCGCCCCCGCACCCGGCCCCGTTCCCCGCAGCACACCGGCTTCCTCGCCCCGCGGTGTCACTCCCGCCACGACGACCGCGCCGCCCCGCCCCACGCCGGTGTACCTGCCGGGGTCCCGGCTCAGTCGGCGGCAGCCGTGGCCGGGCTCATGGCACCACACATGGGTCTCCAACGGGTCCTCGCTCGCGGTGAACAGCACCCGCTCGCCCTCGACCCCGAGGACCGCGCACAGCTGCAACCCGTCCGGGGTGACCCGTCGGCCGCCGACGGTCAGATACCGGGTGTCGCCGTCGTCCTCGGGGAGCACCAGGGCACCCGACGCCGTACGGGCCGGGGTGCCGCCGACGAGCTCCACCCATGCGGGATCGGTGCGCTCATGCAGTACTTCGGTGGCACCGGTCGCCGCATCGACCGACAGCGTGCGCACTATCCGCTGGTCGCGGCTCTGTACGGCGAGGTACGGGCCGTGCGCGTCCCAGCCGGCGTCCACGAGGTACTCGTACGCCTTGCGGTCCCATTCCACGTCGACCCGCTCCCCCTCCAGGGAGAGGATCTGCAGGGTGACCTCCGCATTGGGCGTCCCGGCCGCCGGGTACCTGATCGTCTGCGGTGGCCTCGTCGGGTCGGCCGGATCGCCGACGTATCGCCGTTCCACGGGGCCGGTGTCTACCCTGGCCACCAGGACGTGGCGGCTGTCCGGAGCCCACCAGTAGCCGCGCATCCGGTTCATGGATTCGGCGGCCACGTATTCGGCGAGCCCGTAGGTGATCTCCGGGCCCTCCGCGCGGGCCAGTTGGCGGTCGGCACCGGTCAGATCGACGACGTGGAAGCAGCGGCGGCTCACATAGGCGATGTGCCTGCCGTCGGGGGAGGGGCGGGGGTCGACCACCGGACCTGCCGCGGGGACGGAGAACGGCGCGCCGTCATCGGTGCGCACCGCCCAGAGGGCTCCGGACAGCGCGAACGCCACGAGACGGGCGGCGTCGTCGGTCGCGTAGGACACCACCCCCACGGACCGCTCACGGGCGCGTTCCCGGCGCAGCCGCTCCTCCTCGGGGACGGCCCCGGAACCGGCCCCCACCAGGAGCGCCGGATCGGCCAACAGCCGTTCCACGCCGTCCTCGTGCTGCCACAGCCGGCCGACGGGATCGGTGCCCGAACCCGTACGGACGAACAGCACCCGGCTGCCGTCGGGGGAGAGGGTGAAATGCCGGGGCACCCCGAGGGAGAAGCGGCGAGTGCGGGCGAATTGGCGCGGAAAATCGGCGGAGTTTTCGGAGCTCACGGCGGGCGTCGAGCTCACGGCGTGTGCGGAGTTAGCGGTGTCCGTGGAGTTCACGGTGCTGCTGGGCAAGGTGCTGTCCTCCAGGATGCTGAGGGGTCCGGTCTGCGATGGTCCGGGTACGGCGATCCCTGGGGGCAACATAGGCAGGTCCGGGATTCACGGAAAAGGCTTGGCCGCGACGAGTTTTTTCGCAGCACTGAGCGCCCGGTACCCGACCGGGTGCTCAAGAGAATTCGGAAGCCTCCCCCTGCGCCCTGCCGCCCGGCGTATGCCGGTGATGATCACGATGCGGGGCATCGGCGCGTCAGGGTCAGGAAAGCCGTAGTTCGATCCAAGGGATGATATCCCCCCGGCAGCAGACCGCGCTCGGATTTTCACCGACCCGGTGCTGCTGCACGAACCGGAGCCAGCCCGCGCGGGAGGACAGGACGACGGTCTCGATCGTCTGCGTCACCGAGGTACGCGACCTCCAGATTCCGGCGCCGGGTACGTTCCCGTATCAGCCCCGGAGGGCCTTGGTACCTGCTCGGCTAGGGTCGTTCCCATGAGTGAGGACATCGCCGCGCTGGTAGGGCAACTGGCAGCCGTGGACCGGGTCGAGCGCAGGGCAGCGGCGGGCCGGCTGGTCGCGCTCGGAGCCCCGGTCGTGGAGTACCTTCTGCCGCTGCTCAGTGACGAGGAAGGGCCCGGCCGGGAGGCCGCGGAGTCGTGCGTACAGCGCCTCGGCGCCTCGGCGATCGAGCCGCTGAGAAGGGTGCGCGGCGAAGGCCCCGGCCGCCTGCGGCCGGCCGCACTCCGCATGCTCGCGAGCGTCGGCGGCGGCGACGCCCTGGCCCCCGCCGACCGGGCAGCCATCGAGCGACTCGTACGGATCAAGCTGCTGGACGAAACGCCCGGTGATCTTCCGGCCGAGACCTGGGCAGCGGTGCCACGGGCGGAAGTGAAGGACATCGTCCGGGCGTTGGGACTGCACGACGCACGCCCGGTCACCACGGCCCTGGGGGTGTCCGCCGCCGTCCACCAGGAGAATGCGCTCGACCATCGCTCCGCCGACGGCACCACCACCACCGAATACCGCGTGTTCATCACGCCCGAATTCGACGGCTGGCGGCTCGTCTACGGTGCCGGCTATCTCAACGACAACTGGGCACAAGCCGTCGAAAAGCTCAGCGCCCATTGCCGGGAAGCCCATTTCTACGCGGTGGACGAGTACAACGGCGCGCGGGTGTGGTGGGTCGCGGAGAACGGGCAGGACAAGCGCGGCTACCGCACCTACGGCGATCCCGAATGGGTCGGCGAACCCATGGAATTCGAGCGGGACCTGATGCAGGACGAGGACGACGAACTCTACGACCCGGAAGAGGCCGAGGAGTACGCCGAAGGCGTCCGCGACCCGGAGGAGGCGGCGTCCTGGATCTCCGTCCAGCCGACGACCGTCGAGGTGCTCGACCGGGTGGGCCACGGCTGGCTCGCGGTGACCAGCCCGGACGTCGGACACGGCCGGTTCAGGGGCGCACTGGACATCTGAGGGCCGGGACGGGACCGGTGGGGCCGCCCCGGCACGGGCGGCCGCACCGGGGACCGGGCCGACCGGTCACATCAGGCTCGGCTGGATCTTCCGCCAGGTCGTGTCCAGGTGATCGATGTGCCGGTCCATCTCCCGGACCATGGCCTGCTTCTCCTCCGTCGTCGAGCTGTCCTTCCGCTTGCCGTACTCGCGCTCGATGATCTTCTTGAGTTCCTTGCGCGCGTCCGCCTCGCCGAGCTTCTGTGCTGCCGCGATTTCCTTGGCGGCCCGCTCGGCGGACTTGTCCGAGCGCGCGTTGATGCGGTCGGCGATGTTCTGCTGCACGTCGGCCGCGGTCATCTTGTCGACCTTCTTCTTCTCCGCGGTCTTCTCCGTGTCGAGCTTCTTCTTCGCCGCGACATCGGCCGGGTCGGTGCGATAGGTCGTGCTGTAGTAGACCTTTGCGTCGTCGAGTGCCTTGTCCCGCAGCACCGTGGAACACTTCGCATGGCCCTGGCCCATACCGCAGGGCTCACGCTCCGTGTAGACGGCCATGGGCGTGTAGGTCTGGTCGCCCTGATTGACCCGCTTCAGCCAGTCGGCGAGATGCTTTTCCGAGTGCCGGCCCGACACATATTTCTCGCCCACCGGCACCGAGGAGTCGGTGACATAGTGCGTCTCGCGTCCGGGCGGCGGGCCCTCGACCTCCAGCACCGCGTAATTGCGGTCCGTGAGGTCCGGGCTGTTGTGCTGCAGGCCGGGCGGAACGGTGCCGAGCTTGAGAGTGTTGAGGAGTTTGTCGCTGCTCTTGCGGTGGCCCCGCACACCGAGCGATTCATCCGAGTTCTTGGCCGCACTGTCCCGGCTTTCCGGCTTGGGCGCATCCTCGCCCTTCTTGCGGTACGGCTTGTCGACGTTCTCCGGATTCTTGCCCACGCCGTGCTGCTCGTGGAATCCGACGCTGAGCCGGGCCAGGGACGAAACGACCGCGAGCCGTTCACCGCGCTCCAGGTTCTTGAATCCGGGCAGCCGCTGTTCCAGATCGCTCTGGGTGAAGGCGCGCGGACCCTTTCCGGCATCGGGTGACGAGGGAGTGGCATCACCGGTCGAGGCACGGAGAACCTGCGCCAGACTCCCGTCCTTCGCCCAACTGTCCAGATGGTCATGGACGTTGTCGAGCGGGATGCGGTGTACGTCGCGGTCCCGCCGGAGATCGTTCTGCAGCGTGTCCGGCGGAATTCCGTACTCCTTGGCCCCTTCCGCCTCCGCGGCGAGAGTGCGATCCCCCTTCCGCTCCTGCTCGGAGGTGTCGCTGTCACCGCGGTCGTGCGGGTCGGAGTAGGGCTTCTTCTCGTCGACGTCCATCCCGTCGTCGTCCTTCGGCGGCGACGGTGAATCGTCCAGTTTCAGAGCGGCGAGCCCCTCGTGATCCGGATCCGTTCGCGGCCTCTTGTTGCCACGTCCGTCCCCCGACGAGGGCCCGGCGCCCGAGCCGGACGGCTGGTTGTCCGTGGGCGGTAGATCGCCGGCCTTCCGCTTTCCGCCCGGAGCGTCAGGAGCCGGCTGCTTCGGACGGCCGTCGGGAGGCGACTGCTTCGGGCGGCCGTCGGCAGGGGGCTGGTCCGGTCGGCCACCGGGCGTGCCGGGGACGGTGGGGTCGGGCCGCGCCGTGGTGGGCCGGTTCTGGTCGTTGCTCTGGGGATCGCCCTCACGCGGCGGGGTGTCGCCGGGATTCCGGGATGCGCCGTCCGCAGCGGGCCGGGCGTCGCGACCATCCGGACGCGGCTGTCCACCGGGTGAGCCGTCCGCAGGCGGGCCCGAGGAGAGCGAGGTGGACTGTTCGTGCCCGCGCTCGGGCTCGTGCCCGTGGCCGTGCCCGTCCTGCTTCTGGTGGTCCGGGGCGTCCTGGCCGTTGTCCGAAGCGGGCGGGGTGCTGGCGGAGTCGGGTGTTGCGGTGTCCGGGCCGGAGGACCTGTCGGGGCCGGCGTCCGGCGTGCTGTCCGCAGGTGCGTGGGGCGTGGTGTCAGTCGCGTTGACGTGGTTCCCGGGCGACTCTTGAGGGGCGTCACCTGTCGGGGGCTTGGCGGGATCGCGCGCGTCCGAGGGGCCCGAGGCCTCCGAGGTATCCGAGGCGCCGTGGTTGCTCTGTGACGGGTCGGACGGGGGTGAGTCTGACGGGGACGGGTCGGACTGGGACGGGTCGGACTGGGACGGGTCCGACTGTGGTGAGTCGGGGTGCTGCGCGTCCGGGTCCTGCGCGTCGGCGTGCTGTGCGTCGGACTGTGGTGAGGGATCGGACGGGGCGCTTTCCGTCTGTTCGGACGGGGAGTTGTGTGGCTGATCGGTCGGGGAGCCGTCGCTCTGCGGGCCGTCGTGCGCATCGTCCGAGGGTGGGGAATCGGCCGACTGGACGTCGTCGGACTGGTCCGAGGCGGAGTGGTCCCCGTCGGACTGGTCCGAGGTGGAAGGGGCATCATCCGACGTGTCGGAGCCGGCTGCCGGGTCCTGAGCCGGATGGAGCGGGTTCCGGTCGGCGTCCATCGGGATGTAGAAGACATCCGTGGCGCCGTCGGTGTTGATGGGCTGCTCGCTCACCTCGCCGCTCTGGGTGTCCACCCACACGACGCGGCCGTCGTGGTTGACGGCGTTGAACGCGTGGCCTCCGCCTCCGTCCCAGTTGACCTGGACGATCGCGGACGAGCCCGGACCGGCGTTCAGAAGGTCTTGGGCGATCGCGGCGTGGCCGTCGGGGCTGGTGCCGGCGTACGAGTGCGGTGCACCCGTCCAGTCGATGATGTTCTCGTTGGCATCCGTCTCCGGCGACCAGTGGTCCGGGGTCCCGTCCGCATTGAGGTCCGGCGTACGAGGTGCCGAGACCTGTGGGTTTCCGTACCAGGACTCAAGGAATGAACGGCTGCAGTCGGCACAGTTGTTGGACCGGCCGGGCACGTTCGTACCGCCGTCGTTCTGCAACTGGGCCCAGTTCCCGAACGGGTCGGGAAAGCGTTGCGGGGTGCCATCGTCGTTCCGGGGGATGGCGTCCACGAGTGCCTGCTGATCCGCTGTGTCGGGCGGCAACAGGCCGCCGGGGGCCTCGTGGATACCGGCCCGGATGTCATCGAGGCTGGGCCGGTCGTCCTGCGCGTCGGACTCGGTGTCCGCGTCGGACTCCGGGTCCGAGTCCGGCTCCGAGTCGGCTTCCGAGTCGGCATCCGTGTTCGGGTCCGAGTCGGACGTGGAGTCCGTGCTCGGGTCCGAATCAGGTGAGTCCTTGTCATCGGGGCCGGAATCGTCGGCCTGGGTGTCGTCGCTCTTGCTGTTGTCGCTCTCGCTGTCGTCGTTTGTGACGTCGTCGTTCTTGACGTCGTCGGGCTGGTGGTCCTCCGGCTTGTTGCCGTCGCCCTGGTGCTCGGAGTCGGCATCGGGGTTGTCGGCGTCGGGCTTGTCGGGACCCGGCTTGTCGGCATCGGGCTTGTCGGTCTCAGGGTCCTTGGCCGAGTCCGGCTCGGTGTCGGGCTTTTGCTCGGAGTCCGGCGTCCGGCCGTCGTCCGTGCGGGGGTCCGGCCGGTTCGTGGTGCCGGACTCCGGTGTCTCCGTGCTGTGGTCAGCCGTGGGTGGTGTGTCGTCGCCCCGGGGGGACTGCGGATCGGGGCCGTGGTTGTCCGGTCCCTTGCTCGGCGGCGGAGTCTGCGGCTGGTGCGGGGACGACTCGTCGCCGCGCGGCTGCTCGCTACGCGGTGGGTCCGCGCGCGGAGGCGTGGGCCGGGGACGTGAGGCCTGGTCCGGAGCGCCGGGCCGCTGACGTGGGGGAGCGCTGCGGGGATCGCCGTAGGGCGCGGTGCGGGGGTCCCGGGCGGGGGTGCTGCGTGGTGGAGTGCCGTTGCCGGCCGGCGTGCTGCGCGGGGGCGCGGAGGCGGGTGGAGCGCCCGCCGAAGCGTGGGCTCCGGCGGGGGCACTCGGGGTGGGGACCGGGCCGCCGCCCATGGCCATGCCGGGCGGCGCGGTGGCAGCTGCGGGAGGGGGCGAGGACGGGGAGTTGGACGGATCGCCCCCGGCCTGCGACGCGTTCGGCACACCGGTGGGCGGCGGCGCGAGGGTGGTCGCGCTGTCCGTGTGCATGATGACGTCGCCGTCGTCGTTCGCCTGGTGGGGGTTGTGCTGCTGGGGTGAGCCGTACGAGGACGCGGGCGAGGAGTGCGACGAAGCCGCATGAGGCATGGCGCCCGAAGGCATACCGACCCGGCCGCCGCTCCCGTTGCCGCTGTCGCTCTGTGACGACGAGTGGGAGGAGTCCGCCCCGTTGGGCGCGTTGTCCGGTGCCGGCGAGCGGGAGGGGACATGCGCCTCCGGCCGGCTCCCCGAATCCGGTGCGGGCGAGGGGGACGGGTCCGGGGACTGGGACGAAGCGGGCGTCGGGGAGTGCTGCGGCGACTGGCCGGCTTCGGGGCCCGCGTTACCGGGGCCGGGGGTGCCGTGATGGGCCGGCCCGGAGGGCGTGCTGTCGGAGTGGGCGGGCGTGCCGTCGGTATGGGCGGGCGTCGGCGAAGGCCCGTTGTCCTGTCGGGTGCTCGCGTCGGGCGTGGGCGAGCTGTCCGTGTGTACGGGGTCGGGAGACGACCCGTGATCCGGTCGCGGTCCCGCGTCCGGGGACGGGGAACTGTCGCCACGGGACGAGTCCGACGAGGGTGTGCCGGCCGGGCCGTCGGAGTCCGGGCCGGGGGATCGGTCGGGTGCCGGTGCCGCGTCCGGTCTCGTGTCCTGTGGCGTGCCGGGCGTGGTGTCGGGCCCGTGGCCGGAGGGGGTGTCGGCGTGCGCAGACTCCGGTGCGGCCGGGGCGCTGTCCTGAGATGAGCCGGAGTCCGGCGTGCCGCCCACGTCGGGACGGGCACCCGAATCCGGGGACGGCCCCGCGCCGGCGTCCGGTACCGAACCCGGCCCGGAGCCGGTGGCGGACGCCCCGTCGGGCCCGGCTCCGGAATCGGAGGACGGCGAAGCATCGGGGCGGGACGCCCCCGCGTCGGGGGAGGTACCCGGGTCGGGGGAGGAACCCCCGTCGGCGGACGCCGAGGACGAGGACGTCGGCGGCGTGGCGGCCGAGTGCGAGGAGTCGGAGGGCGAGTGTGACGAGTCGGAGGGCGAGTGCGAGGAGTCGGAAGGCGAGCTCGCCGGAGCGTCGCCGCCGCTCTGCGATGCGCGGTAACCCTCGTCGAACGGGGTCAGTTGGTGCGCAGCCGGGGAGTTCGACCCCGAAGGTCCGGACTGACTGCTGCCGTCGGGGGAGTGGCCGCCACCGGAAGCGGGCGTGCTGGGGGCATCGGCCGGCGAACCCGCGTTGTCGGACGCCGAGTTCGTCGAGACCCCGGCGCCGCCGTCGGAACTGCTGCCGCCCGAACCCCCGCGGTGTGACGCGCCACCACTGGACGAGCCGTCACCCCCCGACGCACCGGAAGTACCGGACGCCCCCGAGGACGTCGAGCCGCCAGAGGCAGACGAGTCACCCGAGGACGACGAGTCCCCCGAGCCGGACCCCGTCCCCGTCCCCGAGCCGGAGCCCCCGGACCCGGACGATCCCCCGGAAGCCGAGTTCGTTCCCGAACCACCGCTGCCGGAGCCGCTGTTGGTCTCACTTCCGCCACCGGAGCCCCTGTCGGAGTCTCCGGCGGATTCGTGCCCGGAGTCTGCGCCGGAACCGTGCCCGGCCGCCGATTCCATCCCGTTGCGGACGTGGTGTCCGGCCTTGGCGCCCGCACCGTCACGCAGCGACTCGGCGAACGTCTGGCCGGAGTTCTTGAGCGCGTTGACGCCCTCCTCGGCGCCCTTCTTGACCGTACGGCCGGCGTCGAAGCCGTTCTGCGCGTCGAAGCTCATGTTCACGGACTGCGCGATGACGTCCGAGATCATCGCCTGCAGCGCCGAGACGGCGGGTTCCTTCGCCGTCTCCATGGCCGCGTCGAGGAGCTGCTTCGCCACCTCCTTGATGATCTTCCGGACGATCGCACGGGTCGCGGTGGTCGCCGCCACCGCCGCTGCCTCGGACAACCCGAAGGTGAACGGTGCCGCTGCTTGAGCCGCGATGATTTCCGCGGCAAGAATCGCTAACTGCGTGATCACCGCGACTTTCATCCCGATGACGAGTCCGGCCGCGGCGTCCAGAGCGATGGCGATGGCGTTCGCGGCACTACGGGCGTCGGCGAAGTAGCCCGAGCCGCCCGCGAACTTCTCCCAGGTGGTGTGGAAACCGTCGATGGAGTCGCCGGAGTTCTGCGACAGCACGTTGCCGGCCGCCGTGACGCCCTGGTGCTGGAGATCCTCCACCCCGGCCGCGAAGTCCCGCCACTTCTGGGCGGAGTCCATCAACTTGTCCTCGTCCGCCGTGGGCCAGTTGAACCCCAGCATTTCGAGGACCCACTCAAGTGCGTCCGGCAGCATCAACGACACGGTGGCGTTTCCCCCGGCTGACTGTGGTTCGGGTATGTACGGATCAAGGACTGCTCATCCAGCGGGACGGCGTCATCGCGCTCTATCGAGAGGGAACTGAGCTCGGCAAGGGTTCTTGGGCCTGTCGGTGGAGCGGGGTCGGACAGGCCTCAGACGCTGGGCCGTTTGACCTGGGCGATCAGCTGGCTCTCCGCTTCTTCGTTCGCCACATGCTGCTTCATCATGGACTCGTTGAAGTTTTCGTCGGCGTCGTGGTTCTTGGCCATGTTGTTCAACCCGCCGCCGATTTCCTGGAGCTTGGCCGCAAGGTGGCCCATCGACTCGTACATGCCGTCGCGCAGACCTTCGTACACGACGCCGAACTTCTCGCCCAGGTCGTCGTCGCCCCACGGAGGTGTGTCCTGGCCTTCGAGGGAGGTCAGTCCGCTCTGCAACGTGTCGACGAGAGACTGGTAATCCTTGCCGATCCGGTCGAAGTCGGTGCCGCCCGTCCGCAACGACCCGATGTCGGCCTTGAGCCCGTCTCCCATCGAGTTCCCCTCACCTTGGACGTCGCGGCCGCTCCGTCGGTACGGAAAGTTTAACCGTCAAAGTTGACGCCGCCTCAAGCGGCCTCCTGTTACGGGCGGTGGCGGTGGCCCTTGAGGGCGTCACCGGTCTGCGCCGGACAGCTCCGTCGCGATTGCGGCAACCATCGGATCAACGGTCCCGCATTGAGGACGAGTACGACGCGGGCCCGGTTGCCCGGAGGTCCGTACACGATCCCGGTCACGGCACCAGGTACGGCGGGCCGGGGTCCTTGAGGGGCTCGGGCAGTCGGATCACGGGGACCGGTTTGTTGTGCGGCCAGCCGTTGGAGGCGTCGTCGAAGCTGAGCTCTCCGCCGGCCGCGGGAACGGTGCTCGCGTCGTGGAGATTGGTGATCTCGTTGTACACGTCCTGGACGCCGGGCGCGTCCTTGCCGGTCTGGCCGGTGACATTGCGCGTCGCCCAGATCGCGGTCAGCACGGCGTCGTGGTGCATGATCGCGTATCCGTCGTCCATCACCGAGTCGGGGAACCGCAGGTCCCGCAGGGCTTGGTGGAAGGGTTTGAAGCCGGACGGGGCATGGATGCCACGGACCCACTGGGCGGGACTCGTCGCCGAGACGTCCAGAATGGATATTTTGTTTTCCTTGAGCAGCCCCCGTACCTGCTGTCCCTGTGCGAACGCCCCGGTCGCCCCGGTCATCACCGTGATCGGCGCGTCATGACCGCACTGGCTGCGCGTGGACAGGGCACGGACGAGATCGGCGAGATCGCGGTCGCGCCCGGCGTAGAAGATGACTTGCGCCTTGGTCAGGCAGATGTTGTTGACGGCGTTGTAGAAGAGCCTGGGGATGCCCGCGGGGTTGTGGCCGGTCGTGCCGACGAACGAGGCCCGCCGCCGGCCGATGTAGTCGGCGAATTCTTCGTCGAACGCCTTGCGCATGGTCTTGACGTAGTTGTCTTCCCGGCTGTCGAAGACGAGGTAGCCGCGGTGCCCGGCCAGCGGAGAGTGGTCCAGGTACCGGCGGAGCGCCTTGGCGTAATCGACGTTGGACGGCGACACCTTGAACAGCCGTGGCGCATTGAGGTCCGTGGCGGTCAGGACCGCACCGATCGCGGGGATCTTCAGGCGGCCGAGTTCGGCGGCCGCTGCGTGGGTCTCCGGAATGCTGACTCCCATGCCGGCGACCGCGACCAGGGGATGCGGGTCGTCGACCAGGTCGGCCAGTTGTCGCACCACCGGCTGCCAATGCGTCTCATTGCGGCCCTCGTTGGCCAGGACGAGCTGGATCAGCGGTGTCTTGCCCTGGATGCCGGTGGAGCTGGTCGTGGACAGCTCGGGGCAGGCATTCGCGCGGCACTGCGCGATGAAGGCGCCCTCCAGGCTGGTGCGGATCTCATCGAGGGGCAGCGCGCTGGTATCGCTCTCCGTCATGGGCATCAGTACGCCGACCTTGACGTAGGGCAGTCGGCTCTTTCCGGAAGCGGGCTTCTCCCACTGGGCACGGACCCGTCTGTTCTCCTGCGCGATCCGGTCGGTGATCCCTTTGAGGCGGGGGTCGAAGGCGAAAGCCTTCTCTTCCGTGATGCCGACGCACTCCCGCCGCGGGCCGGTGCCGTCCCAGTGCAGCCCCGGCTGGCCCGCCGCGCAGCTGGTGTCCTCCTCGACCGGCCAGAAGAACCAGAGCCCGCCGGCTGTCAGCGCCAGCGCGAGTACGAGGGAGGCGATTCCTCGCCACCCCTTCCACCACGGGGGGAGTTCGTCGGCGGGTTGCGGGGGCAGATGCATGGTGCCAGCTCCTAGGGACGGGGTGCTGCAGTGCGCTCACACGTACTTCGCGGCCTCGTGCATGAGTCCGATCCGGCGGGGGACGGAGCGCATGGCAAGGTCCTGGAGCATCGCGTTGATGGTCCGGTTGAGCTCGGGATTCGCGCCGGGCAGCCGATTGCGTGGATCGGACGCCAGCCACAGCCCGACCACCAGCAGCGTCAGGGGTGTGTGCGCCGCGAACGAGCGGGGCGCGAGGTCGGCGGCCAGCTGCTCCAGCCGCAGCGTGGCGGACTGCTCCGGCACCACCGGTTCACGAAGTGGCGCGGCGGTGATCGTGTAGAGCTCGTACAGCCAGATGTCCGTGTCGGAGAGCTCGGCCAGACGCCGGACGAGATGCTCGATGACCTCGTCCACCCGGTGCAGCGCAAGCGAGTGGTACAGCACCTCCAGCGGGTGGCCGTGGTGGGCGTGCCAGGTCCGCAACTGTCCGTGGACGGCGTTCCAACGGTCCGGGCGGGCGGCCAACTCCTGCAACAGCAGCAGGCGCAGCCACGGGTGAAGGGCGGGGCTGCCGCGCAACGGGTGCGGATGGACGCCTTCCAGATAGCCGGAGCCCCGGCCGCCGCGAGCCTCGGCATCCTGGGGGACCGGATCGGTCAGCCATAAGCGGGTCGCGACCACCCGGGCCAGCGAATCACGGGTGTGCAGCTGGAAGCGGTCGAGGAGCCCCGCGTCGCATGCGGCGTCGAACTCGCGGGCGGCACAGCACTCGACGAGCGCACGGTGCTGGTCATCGGTCAGATCGCGCAGCAGGTACTGCCGCGCCTCTTCCTCCAGCAACGGCCCTTCGTCGGCACCTTCCGCGGACGGCGCGGTACCGGCGAGCACCGCGCGCAGCAGCGTCTCCGGGTCCTCACGGCCCACGAGGCGCGCCGAGGCGGCCAGCAGTTGTCGGATGCTCCATGGATGGCCGCTGGTCAACCGGTGTGCGAGCAGCGGTGCTTCCGGCAGCCGCGTGGCGATGTTCGTGCCGAGCTGGGCGGTCTCGCCGGCGGTGAGACCGCGCAGCTGGACGCAGTACCAGCGCCAGGAACGGTTCGGCGGCGGGTCCGGGATGGCCTGCTCCCAGTCGGCGTAGCCGGCCTGCTCGGGGGCCAGCACCCGCACGCCGGCCGGTCCGGTGGCGAACATCGCCGGCACCCGGCCGACGTTCGACGCCGCGGCCACGGCCAGCAGCGGATCCGGCTCCCCGCTGGCGTCGCGGAGTTCCATCATCAGGTCCAGGAACTCGCGCCCGCCGGGAGCATCGATGTTGTCCAGCAGCACGACGCAGTTGCGGTCGCGCTGGCGGCGCGCGTACTCGCCGCGCAGATCGGCCAGGAACGCCTCGCACAGCCGCCGGTCCACCGTGGCCCGGTCCGCCGGCTCCTCGCTCTTGCTGAGCTGGTTGAGTTCGACCAGTGCGTCCAGGGCGGCCAACGGACCGGCGTACCAGGCGAATCCGGTGTGCCGGGTCACCCGCAGCGGCATGCTGGGCGGCTGCCGGATGAGGCTGGCCAGCAGGCTGACGCCGGGGATCCGGACCAGGTTGAGGTCCTGCAGCAGCCCGGCGACCGCGGCCACCCGGTCGCCCGCGGCGTTGGGCTCCTGGGGCCCGCGCAGCGCCTGGCGCAACTGCTTCTTGGCCCGCTCGGGATCCGTCGCGTCCAGCGACAGTTCGGGGGCCACCACGAACAGTCCCAGCGTCAGCCGCGGGAAGACCAGCGGGGTCTGCCGGGGAAAGCGGTGCGAGAGCCCGTACGCCAGACGTCCGGCGACCTCGTGGGGCCTGCGGAGCGCGGCGGACCCGAAGTCGAAGTACGCGTGCGGACGCCGCGATCCGAGGTAGCCGAGCCAGTTCAGTGTGGTGGTCTTGCCGCTGCCCCGCGGTCCGACGAGGACGACCGCGGGAAGTCCGCGGCCGGTACCGGCGGTCCTGCCGTCCTGTACACGAGTGCGGCACTCCTCGTACAGGGCCTCGATCCCCTGTATCCCCAACGGACGCTCCGCCACGCTGCTTGGCCCCCTGTGAAGACAGCGACTGTGATGACAGCAACTGTGATGTCAGCGACGGCAGACGCCGGCTGATTACAGAAGGTTGGCACGCGTACGCACAACGTGCCACCGGTTCGCGCAAGGTACCGAAATGCGGGGCGCCGCGGGAGATTACGGAGGAGAGGGGGGCCTACTCGGCATGCGCTATGCGGTGACCCCCGCAGCGGCCGACGTCGCCGTCGCCGGGTCCCAGCCCTCGCGCGGCACCGCGGCCAGCAGCGCCCGGGTGTACGGAGCCGCCGGCTCGGCGAGCACCTGTTCCGTGGGCCCCTGCTCCACGACCCGGCCGCGCTGCATCACCAGCGTTTCGTCGGTGAGGTGTCGGACCACGGCCAGATCGTGGCTGACGAACACCAGCGCCACCCCCGTTTCGCGGCGGATCCCGGCCAGCAGTTGCAGGACCTGTGCCTGGATGGAGACGTCCAGCGCGGCCACCGCCTCGTCCAGGACGAGCACCTTGGTGAAGGAGCGGGAAACTCGTCGGCCAAGCGCCGACTCGCGCCGCCGCCCGCACGGGGCGCGTACCTCACCGCGGCCGGGGGACGGCTGCCCGACCTCCTCGCCTCCGTCCGGCCGGGACGAACGACGTAGCGTCCCCTCCCTCGCCACCTGGATCCGTCTGCATCGTCCGGGCCCCCGGTCCGGCCTCCTCACCCCATGCCACTCCAGCGGCTCCCGCCAGGTGCCTTTTCCAGCCCGTCACTGCGGTGTGGCGACAGGCAAGGCAGACCCGGACCGGTGCAGGAACGGCCCGGGAAACCTGGGTCCGCCTGCTCGGTGGCCGCCTCGGTGGTGCCTCATCGTCGCGACGGCGGGACGATGGACAGGGGGCCGCGCGGCTCAGAGCAAGGAGGCGGGCCGGTGACCGAGGGCTGGTGGGCTGCGGGCTCCGCCCAAGTGCGGGCCGGGCCGTCGCCGCCGGGCGCCCTGCTGGACGTGCTCGGGGTCGCCGCGGTGGTGCTCGACGCCGAGGGGCGGATCGTCCTGTGGAGCCCGCAGGCCGAGGCACTGTTCGGCTACACCGCAGGTGAGGCACTGGGTGCCTTTGCCGGCCGTCTCCTGGTCAGTGAGGAGAACCTGGAGCAGGTGATCGACCTGTTCTCCCAGGTGATGGAGGGGGGCGGCCCCTGGGCGGGAGTCTTCCCCGTGCGGTGCAAGGACGGCAGCACCCGGTCGGCGGAATTCCGCAACATGCGGCTGGAGGACCGGGACGGACACTTCTTCGCCCTGGGCCTGGCGACCGACCAGCCCACCCTGCGCCAGGTGGAGCGGGACCTGGCCGTCTCCCTACGGCTGGTGGCCCAGACTCCGATCGGGATCGGGGTCCTCGATACTCAGCTGCGGTTCATCACGGTCAATCCCGCGCTGGAGCGTCTCAACGGCCTGCCGGCGGCCGAACACGTAGGCCGCCATGTCCGAGATGCCGTGCCCTTCTTGGACACCGAGGACATCGAGAACACGATGGGCGAGGTGCTGGCGACCGGGAAACCCGTACTCGATCGATTCACTGTCGGTCGCACCCCCGCCGACCCCGCCACCGAGCATGCCTGGCGGGTCTCGTACCACTGCCTGGAAGACTCTGCGGGGAACGTACTGGGGCTGGCCACCTCGGTCGTCGACTGCACCGAGGAGTACCGCACCCGCAATCACATGGCGCTGCTGGCGGACGCCTCCAAACGCATCGGCACCACCCTCGATACCGACACCACAGCACGGGAACTGGCCGAGGTGTGCGTGCCCGACCTGGCCGACTCTGCCACCGTCGACCTCCTCGCCCTGGTCACCGACGACAACCAGATCGAGTCCAGGCCGGAGAATCCCCACGACTTCCACCCCGCCGCCACCGCCTCCACGACGGGTTCCCCCTCGTCGGCACCTGCCCGGATCGTGGCCGGGTGCATCGACACCGGCTGTCCGCTGCAACTCTACGAGGGCGCGGCCGGCACCTCAGGCCAAGCGGCGGCTCCCGGAACGGGCGCACGGAGTGGGGGGAAGTGCTGCCGCCTGGTCGTGCCGCTGATTGCCCACGGTGAGGTCATCGGGGCCCTGGACCTTGCTCGTTCCCGTGAGTCCGCCGGCTTCGACCAGGACGCCCTGGCCCTGACACAGGAAATCGCCTCCCGCGCGGCCGTGTGCCTCGACAATGCCCACGGCTACCAGCAACAGCGCCAAGCGGCCCTCGCCCTCCAGCGCCACCTGCTTCCCCACCGCCCGCCCCAGCACTCGGGCCTGTCGGTCGCCTACCGCTACCGGCCGGCCCGAGCCGCCAGCGCCGTCGGAGGGGACTGGTTCGACGTCATCGCCACCCCGCACCAGACCACGACCCTGGTCATCGGAGACGTCATGGGCAGCGGCCTGTCCGCCGCGGGCACCATGGGCCAACTGCGCACCGCCATCCGCATCCTGGCCACGCTCGGCCTGGATCCGGCCCGCATCCTGCAACACGTCGATATCAACGCCACCGGCCTCGAACACGGCATCGCCACCTGCACCCTGGCCGTCTACGACCCACGCCAGGCGACGTGCTGCATCGCAACCGCCGGACATCTGCCGCCGGTTCACCTCCACGGGCAGCAGCCGACACTGCTCGACCTGCCCACCGGCGCTCCCCTCGGCGTCGGAGGCGTGTCCTTCCACACCACACACCTGCGCCTGGCCCCCGGCGACCGTCTCGTCCTCTACACCGACGGGCTTATCGAAACGCGCGACGAGCCGATCGACTGCCGCCTCGACATGCTCCTGCGAACCCTGCGAGGCGCACCCACCGGTGTGGAAGCCGTGTGCAACCTGCTCATGGACACCCTGCACATCGACGACCTCGACGACGCCACCCTGCTCGTCGCGCAGGTCCCCCTCAACAGTCCACCGGCCGAGGACCGGCCGTAACGCCGGCGCCCATGGACCGCACGTAGTGACGGCGAACCGTCCGCGATGCCGACTCTCACCTGACGCGGGCCACGGGATCCGCCGGCACCGCGGCCGGGCTGTCAGCGCACCCGGTACGAGCGGCTGTGGTGCGGGGTGTGGGTGACGATCCCGTGGTGTTCCAGGGCCTGCAGGTGGTAGGCGACCGTCGAGGCGGACAGGGCGACCGCGTCGGCGATCTCCCGTATAGACGGCGGGTAGCCGACGTCGTCCGTCAGCTCCCGCAGGGCCCGTGCGATCCGGCGCTGGGTGTCGGTGAGGTAGGCGGTCATCGCCGGGTCTCTTCGGCGTCTGGTGCCCAGGTCTGCTGCTTGAGTGCCATCCGAGCGGCCGGGGCCCGGCCGGGGATGGTCGCCCAGTAGGGGTGCGTGGCAATCCGTACGGACAGCCGCTGCAGCGTACGGCGCAGAACGGTGGTCTGGGCAGGGTTCTGCTCCTGGGCGAGCTGACGGTAGGCGGCGTACCAGGAGTGCTGGGCTTGCACGAGGTCATCGGGGAAGTCGTAGGAGGACATCACCCTCGGATTGCATCACATGTTCGAATTGCGGTGCAGCACACGCAAGGGTGAATCTCGCACCCGGCTGTGGTCGGACGCGTCGCCTGGCGGTTGGGCTCCTGAGCTGGCGGTCCGAGCGTTTCGGTCGGCGGGCACGGCAGCGGTCGGGGCGAAGGCTCCAGCGCATCAGCCCTGCCGGACCGTGTTGTGAACTGAATCACAGTGGAGGGCTGTCACGGTTTTCCGGTGCGGGGTGTCTCGATGAGCATCCGAAGAAAGGGGCCGGATGTGATGCCGCCGGGTTGCCCACGCATGGTCGTGATGGGGCAGGCCATCAGCCTGGGACGCCGAGGGGTGTGATCCAGCCTTCCCGGTTCGACGGCACTTCGCTCGGGCCCCCGGTCACCGGACGCACCGCGGCGGTGACCAAGGAACTGGTCTGCCGGTTCACGGTGTGGCCACTGCGGACCGGCCACCGCACCGGGGGAGGAGTGGGGGTCGGCCATGGCTGAGGACGTCTTCACCGAGCACCGTCCGCTGCTGTTCACCATCGCCTACGAGATGCTGGGCAGCGCCGCCGACGCCGAGGACGTGCGCGCTCACCCGCTGTGGGGTTCAGATCCAGTACGGCGTCGTGCGGACCGGACCGGGCCGGGAGGCCTCGGGCCACGCCGGGCTCACAGCTCCCACGACCTGGGCCGCTCCAGCCCCTCCCACTCGGCGCGGAGCAGGGACAGCAGCGCGAGGTCGTAGCGGCGCCCGCGGTGCAGGCACACCGAGCGGCGGACGCCCTCCCGGACGAAGCCCGACCGGGCCAGGGCCGCCAGCGCGGCGTGGTTGTCGGTGTGGGTGTCCGCCGCGAGGCGGTGCAGGGGCAGTTCGCCGAAGGCGAGGTCGACGAGGGCGTCGAGGGCGTCCGTGCCGAGGCCGCGGTGCCGGTGCTCCGGGGCCAGCATCAGTGCGATCTCCGCCGTGCCGTCGACGAAATCCTGGTCGGTGAGTGCGATATGGCCCACCGGAGTGCCGTCCGGGAGCAGGACGAGGAAGTCGTCGCGGTCGTACGTGGCGATATAGCTCTCGATGCGCTCGCGGAGCGAGGACAGGGGGCGTGGCCAGAAGCCGATCTCATGGATCGCCTTGGGGTCGCACCGCCATGCGTGCAGCAACTCGGCATCGTCGACATCGAGTGGGGCGAGGCGGATCTGCTGCCCCCGCCAGCACGTCTCCCGGCCCGCATCCGCCGGCCGCCGTGCCGTCCCGCCCGTCTCTTCCCCCGTGTTCGCTGTCACGGGTGGATGCTACGGGCCGGGCGGGCGCCGGGCCACGGGATTTCGCCCACGGGCGGAACAATCCGCCCGTCGGGCAGGTGACTTCGGCATGAGAGCGCTACAACTCACCCGCACGACAAGGGACTTCGACCGGATGTCCGTCGGACCCCGCCCCACGTGCCCCGTGCACGCTGCGAGCCCCGGGCACGCACGCTGCGAGCCCCCGGCATTGCGGCGGCGGAGTGGGCCGGGTCGGCGACTGCCTTCGGGCCTGCCTCATCGAGTGGGGGCAAAGCTGGTACATGCGGCGCCCGGCCTGCGCCCAAGACCGGCCGGCTGCGCGCCGGCTGCGGCGAGGCGTCTGTCGAGGGTTCTCACTCCTGTTCGTCCAGCATGAAGGATCCGTACTCGGGCTTCCCCGCCCGTTCGTAGGCGCAGTACTGCACGCCCACACTGGTGGCGCGGGATTCCGTGAGTGTCCAGGCGGCAGGGACGGCGCCCTCGGTGAAGAGCCGCTTGCCGATGCCGATGATCACGGGGTTGACGAGCAGCCGGTACTCGTCGACGAGGTCGTGCTGCTGCAGGGTGTGGATGAGGTCGCTGCTGCCCTGCGTCATGATCACGCCGTCGAGCTGCTCCTTGAGCTGTGCGACGGACTCCGCGGCCTCGCCCTTGAGCAGATGGGAGTTGTGCCACTCCAGGCTGTTGCGGGTGCGCGAGGCGACGTACTTGGGCATGGCGTTGAGCTTCACGGCGATCGGGTCGTTCTGGTCGGTGACGCGGGGCCAGTGGGCGGCGAAGATGTCGTACGTCTTCCGGCCGAGCAGCAGATGGTCGGCGGTCCGCTCGAAGATCCCCGTCATGAGGTCCATGAAGTCGTCGTCGACGTACGGGACCTGCCAGCCGCCGTGCTCGAAGCCTTCGTCGACGTCCTCGCCCCGGCCGCCGGGGGCTTGCATGATGCCGTCCAGGGTGACGAACGCGGTGACGATCAGTTTGCTCATGGTGCTGCCTTTCGGGTGCGGAATCTGCCTGCAGGTGAATTGACTCCCGGACCGGCGAGAAGTCATCGCCCGCCGCGCGACGGTCTTCGGCACATTCCGCGATCAGCGGCCCGCCACGCGCAACCTTGCGTGGGGAGGGCATCGGCTCCTCCGAAAGGACTCACCCCGGCCCCGGGCCGACGAGGGGGCGGAAACCAGCGCGCGAAGCCTCTCACCAGCACGTGCTGGTAAGGGCGTGCGGCGGTGACAGCGCGGCGGCGCGGCCGGGCGCCCAGCCCCACGTCGGCAGGGGGGATCCGCCCGCACCTGCGGCACAGGAAGCCCACCAGTTCTCGTCCTTCCACACCCCCGGTGTGCGCGGGTGTCGCGGACCCGGTCCAGGTACCGCCGGTGCCTGGACCGGCTCTCTGAACGCACACAGGCTTGCTGCCATGGACGACACATCCACCACTGACACACCCACCACCCCTGCCTCCCTGGGCTTGCTGGCCGGCAAGGTCGCCTTCATCACCGGTGCCGGGCGCCGTATCGGCGCCGCGGCGGCTCGGCTGTTCGCCCGGGAGGGCGCCCGGGTGCTGCTCGCGGCCCGGACGGAGGCACAGCTGAAGGCAGTGACTGAGGAGATCCGGGCGGCGGGCGGCATCGCGGACCACGTGGTGTGCGACCTGGCCGACGCGGCCGGCGTCCGCGCCGCCGTCGACCGGGCCGTGGACCTGTACGGCCGACTCGACGTCGCCTTCAACAACGGCGCGACGTTCGTGCCGCCCGGCCCGATGGACCAGGTGACGGAGGCCGACTTCGACCACGTCTACGCCGTGAATCTCAGGGGCCCCTGGCTGGCCATGGTGGCCGAGGTCGCCGCCATCCGAGCCACGGCCGGGACGGGCGCCATCGTCAACAACTCCAGCGTCGGCAGCCTGCGGGGCAACCCCGAGCTGCCCGCGTACGGCGCGATGAAGCGGGCGGTCAACAGCCTCACCGAGTCCGCTGCCCTGACGTACGGCCCGGAAGGCATCCGCGTCAACGCGATCGCCCCCGGCAACACGCTGACCGAGATGATCCGTACCTGGGAAGCGGATTCACCCGGTCTCGTCGACCGACTCAAGGCGCATACCCCACTCGGTCGCGCGGCCGACCCTGAGGAAATCGCCCAGGCCGCCGCCTGGCTCCTCAGCGACCGCTCCTCCTACGTGACCGGCACGGTCCTGCGGGTCGACGGCGGCGCGCGGGCCTGAGCCGGGACCGTGCGCCCCGCCCCGAGACGACCACCCCACCCCGGTCAAGGCCGGGCGGAGCCCTGAACGGAGGTGGTGGCGTCGGCGATCTCCGCGCGGCCCAGAGCCGGCCGCAGCGTCAGGGCAGCCACGGATCCTGCCACCAGGCCGCAGGTCAGGGCGGCAGGGACACCGTTACCGATGCCGACGGACAGGCGCAGCAGGTCCCAGCGCAGGTCCGAGATCGCCCCGTCCACCGCCATCCTCAGCAGCTGGCTCGCCAGCAGCCCGAGGACGGTGGCGCAGACCGCGCCGGCCGCCATCGCGGGGACAGTGGCTCGGGTGAGCAGGCCGGGCAGCCGGCGCAGTGCCCACCACACCACGGCGAGCAGCAGCACGTCGGTGGCGCGATACAGGAGCCAGTCACCGAGCGGCGCCCCTCCCGGGCCCGTCCAGGCGCCGAGCAGCAGCCACTGCCGCAGGAGGTCGCCCGGCTCGGCGAACAGCCCGATGCCCGGGGAGACTCCCTGGAGAACGGCGGCGACCGGCTGGTACGAAAGGACCACCAGGGACAGTGCGATCACCGCGGTCCCGGCGGTGGCGGCCAGGCGGGCGGCGCGCGCCGGGACGGCCTCCCGTGGCAGCGGACCGGTCCCCTTGACGGTGACCCGCGCGATGAACACGGTCACCGCCGCCGCGACCAGTGCGGTCACCACCAAGACCTGCCGCCCGGAGGAGATCACGTTCGCCAGCTGGGGCAGGAAGCGGTAACTGCCGTGCCCTCCCGAGGCGATCAGCCACGGAATCCTCTGCCCGGGGGAGATTACGGGGCGTTGATCACATACGGATCACGGTCGTACGCCGGGTTGCCCGAGCGACGGAGACGACGGCCTCAGCTGGATCCCGGGGACGACCGGGCAGTTGACGTCTTGCGTGGCTCCGGCAGACCGAGTCCAGTGCCGTCCGCCTCCGTGCACGTCACGCTCTACTCGCGCTCAGGCTCCCGCATCGCCTGCCGCCTCGGTGGTCACGCCGAATCGCCGCGTACAGCTCGGCCTTCGACGTCTGCAGCATGACCTTGCGCAGCAAGCTGCAGCTCAGCATTCGGCGCTGCCATCTTGCCTACCGTCTTGCCCTCATGGAGCAGATGATCCAGTGGTTCCAGCGCCCAAGCGGCGTCACCCGCAGCTGCCTGGCTTGCCGTGCCACGAGCGGAAAGCCCGCGCTTGACCGGCCACCTGTTCAGGCCGACGCGTTCGGTTCGCCCCCGGGGCGGCGGCCCCATGCGGAAATGGTGACTTGGGGGATGTCGATGAACGCTGGGTCCTTGAGCAGGGTGGCGAACTCCGCCAGGTCGGCTTCAGTGAGGAGACCGTCGGCGAGAAGCGCGGGGGCCGCCTGGGTAAGGAGGGGGAGCCAGCGGTCCTTGTCCAGCCCGCCCATGCAGCCGAGGTTTCCGGCGAAGGCCACCTCGGTCAGCGCGTTGCGGGCGAGGAGAGCGGGCAGGGCGCGTGCCCAGGTCATGTCGGCGCCGTGTTTGCGGTAGGTGCGCTGATAGGCGTCGAGGATGCGCTGGACCAGGGGGAAAGGTGAGGTGTCGGCCGGCAGGTGGTAGGGCTCTTCGACGAAGAGCCGGCCACCGGGGGAGAGCCAGCGGGCGGCCCGCGCGATCATGTCGTCGCGGTCCTGGAGATGGCAGAACAGGTAGCGGGCGTGGATGAGGTCGAAGCTGCCGGGCGCGTAGTCTCCGCGCGTGATGTCGGCTTCCTGGATCTCCAGGTTCGCGGCCCGGCCCGCATCCAGGTGGCGGGTGTCGAGATCGACGGCGACCACCCGCCCGTCCGGACAGCGTCCGGCGAGCCAGTAGGCGATGGAGCCGGTGCCCGCGCCCAGTTCCAGGCAGTTCCATGAGGCTTCGATGGGAAAGCCATCCAGGATTCCGGTGGTGAACCCGTCGACATTGCGTTGGATGGCCTCTAAGCGGTCACGTTCACGCTGGGCGTCATTGCTCAACAAGCCGGAGTTGTACGGGGTGGTGGCAGGCTGCTGTGTCATGGGGTGCGCCTCTCTCGTGCGAGTAGCCGGGGCATGGCGGTCGCGCCGGCCCGGCGTGGCGGGGTCGGATGCTGTGGCGGGATAGCGCACGAGTGTACGGCGCGTAGCGTGCGGGTCCGGAGGACGGCAGGAAACCAACTCGCCCAGCCTCTTATGACCCACTACGGCAGCCGTGGGACTCCGCGGGCTACAGGGCCGCCGAGCGCCAGGGAGACCGGGACGGCGGCCGCGAGGACGATCACCCCCAGGGCGGTGAGAATGACCTCGACTGTCCTGGTGAGAGCCGCGACGCGAACGCGGCCGCGTCCGCAGTGAGAAGGGCATCCGCTGGGGCGGCCGCCCACTCCAAGCCACAGCCTGATCAACCCGCCGAAGTTTCCGACGTCACAGCCTTTAGCCTCGACCGCGGATCATCGACAACAGCAGAGCGTGAGTCTCGGCGTCCGAGGCCACTACGAGCCCACGGCCTGCCTGCCCGATGGGAGCGCCGTCGACTCCGGTGACGACGCAGCCGGCGGCCTGGCACAAAGCGATGCCGGCGGCGAAGTGCACGCTCTCGGCCAGATCGCCGCCATCGGTGACGTACGCGGCACGCTTACCGGCCGCGACCCAGGTCAGCGCCAGCGTCGTGGACACGACCCGCGGCCGGAACCGCTCGACGAAGCCTGGGTGAGCGAGCAAATCCACAGCTCTGAACCCAGGCGCGCTCGGAAAGGGCGGATCCAGGTTCACGTCCACCAGCTGGGTGGCCGCCGTCGGCACCAGCTGCGTGTCGCCGCCGTCGCGCCGAACCCAGGCCGACTCACCGTCGGTGAAGAACACCTCGCCGCTGACGGATCGGCCACTGCGGCCGGACCGTTGCGCAGTGCCACGTTGACTGCCACCAGCATGTTGCCGACGGCATAGTTGAGGGTGCCACACAAGGGGTCCACCAACCACTGGCGCACCACGTCAGTGGCACCCTGCTGCCCGCCCTCCTCGCCGTGCACCGCGTCCTCAGGCCGCGCAGCACGGATGACGTCGAGGATCGCTCCCTCAGCCGCCACATCGGCATCAGTGGCGAAGTCCCCGACGCCTTTGTCGATGTGGGTGAGCCGCCGTCCATACCTGGCCCGCACGACCTCCGCCCCGGCACGTACCGCAGCTACCGCAACCTCAGCATCGTCAAGGCTCGCATGTGAGTTGATCACGGCGGGCAGAGTATCGGGGGCACATCCCCCGCCGTACGCGGAGCCATCCGACAGCCGCCACGCCTCTGCGCTCGCCGGCCCGGTGAACCAAATTGGTCACAGCACCAGGGTCCGGCTCCGGACAGACCTGCTGGCGGCGCCTGGACCGATGGCAGCAGGGCTCGCCGTCCGATGGGAACGCCGCACCGAAATCCACGATTCCCTCGTCTCCTTGGCCTGCAGCCCCATCTGCTGGAGGTCCCTCAACAAGCCCAAGTCGTGATCGTGCTACGAGTTCCGAGCAACGGCGTCGAGTTCCCAGCTGATGAGCCGCAGCCGACCGCCCCTGCGGTCAGGGCTGGTCGTACCAGGCCAACGCTGCGATCCGCCAGCTCTCTGAGGTGCGGACGAACTGGATGGTCTTGGTCCCGCCTCCCTCGAACGGCGCACCATCCAAGGTCCCGGACTTGCGGTACTCGCTGAACCGCGACGCGATATCGCCCGCGATCTCTGTCCGTTCGGAGGTCTCCCACTCGGAGAACTCGACGAGCCGACCGTCGGTCAGCAGCCGCTGGCGAGGCTCGATGAACTCGTCCACGGTGTAGACCGTGAACTCCGGGCCGGCCTTGACAATCACACCACCCGGAAGAACCAACCGGCGGATCCGGGCCACGTCGGCAGCCTTGCCGCCCCGGTTGTCAAAGGCCTCGAAGAACTCGGCGGTCACCACGTCTATCTCGGTCTTGGACATGGCGCGACAGTAACAATGAAGGGGCCCGGACATCGTCGGTCTCGACAAGCTGCGGCACTGGTCAGGAGCGGGACAGCGGTGGGAGAAACCGGGAGGTGCAACGCGAACCGGCCCTCGCTCCGGACGGGCCGAGCAAAAGGCGCCTGACGGGCAAAAGCCCAGGTCAGTGAAGGCTATGTCTGCTGCCCGGGCGGCGGGCCGGCGACCGCCGGGTCCAGATAGGCGGGACCGGGCAGACCTTTGCGACGCATGGCGATCCCGGTCAGCGCCTCGAAGATGGCTCGGCGGGCGTTCATGGTGGTGGTGTAGCCGGGATCGAGATGGGGTGCGACCTCGACGATGTCCATGCCCACGACGGGCGTTTCGTGACAGATCCGGCGGATGGCCGGCAGCAGTTCGCGGTTGGTGAGGCCGGGTGGCTCCGGTGTGCCGGTGCCGGGCGCGAAGGCCGGGTCCAGCACGTCGATGTCCAGCGACACGAACAGATATTCCGGACCGTCCAGCGCCTCATCGATGGCCTGTTGGAGGACCACGTCGAATCCGCGTCGGTCGATCTCAGCCATGAAGTGCGCGCGCAGTCCGTGCTCGCGCATCCAGTCGAACAGTTCGTCGTCGGGCGCGATCGCGCTGCGCAGGCCGATCTGGATGAAGTTGCGTCCGGGGACATGCTCGTCCTCGATCAATCGGCGGATCGGTGTTGCATGCGAGGTGGGATGGCCGAACAGGTCGTGGGAGCAGTCCGGATGGGCGTCGAAATGGATCACGCCGACCTTGCCCGCCCCGTACACGTCGGCCATAGCCGCAGCGTCCGGCCACAGGATCGAGTGGTCCCCGCCGAGCACGATCGGGATCGCGCCCGTTCCGGCGATCTCGCGGACCAGAGTACGGATCGGTTCCATGGAGTTGTCGATGCTGAATGGGTCCACGGCGGCATCGCCGTAGTCGACTACCGTCAACTCCTCGAACGGTTTGATGCGGGTGCTGGGATTGACCAGCATCTGCGGAGTGTTGGGCAGAATCCGCTCATCGGCCCTGATCGCACGTGGCCCGTAGGCCGCCCCCCGGTGTCCGGTGGACATGTCCACCGGTGCCCCGACAACTGCCACATCGACATGGCCGGCACGCAAGTCGTCCGGATTCAGGCACAGCGGCAGCCCGAAGAACGTGGCGACCCCGGCGTAAGCCGGTACGAACGCATACCGCTGCAGGTTGATCGGCCCAGGCTCGCGCCTCGGGTCGGACGTACGGTCGAGTTCCCATTTCCAGGCATCCGGCGGTACGCCTTCCATGAGCAGCTCCTTTCGATCCCGTCCGGACAGCCCCTTGGTACGGATGGCGCCGGGTCGGCCACACAGCCGTCACTCAACCCGACCTGCGGTGATTCGCCGCGCACCTTGGCGAGACAGACCGCAACAGTCAGTCGTTCGGACTGGTGATCAGGATGTCGGCAGGTCACGACAGAGCATCTGCGGTGGCGAATGGGCTCCTGGCGGATACTCTCCACGCCTTCACCCCGGCGCGCGGGAATCAGGCGGACAGCGGCCGATGGCCGGCGACACGCGAGGAGGTGGGAAAGGGTCGCGCCCTATGGGCTGGTTCTCCCTGTTCACCGCCCTACGCGCCCAAGAAGGCTCCTGCGGGCAGTGTGCTGCACGGAGCGGCCGAAAGCGGCGTCACCATGAAGAGCATCGCGCAGGCCATCGCCCGGGCCGCTCATCCGACACTGCTCGATGACCCGGAGCACGGCGACTACTTGGCCACGCCCGCCTCCTGCCCCCCAACCACAGCTACGGGCGGGGCGGCGCGCTGGCCTACCTGGCTGCCTACGACGTCCACCGCGCGAAGGTCTTGGGCCGCCGCGAGCCGAAGACCGGCATCGTGCCCTTTATGGCCTTGGTCGCCCAAGTTATGGCAACCGAGCCCTACGCCAGCGCGAAACGCGTCTTTTAGATTGTCGACAACGGCTCCTCCCACCGGGGGAAGAAGGCCATGGACCGTCTGACCAAGGCGTTTCCGAACGCAGTCATGGTCCATACCCCCGTGCACGCCTCCTGGACGAACCGGATCGAGATCTTCTTCTCGATCGTCCAGCGCAAGGTCGTCCGACCCAACGCCTTCACCGACCTGACCCAGGTCCGGAACTGGATCCGAGCATTCGAAGACCGCTACAACGCCACGGCATAGCCATTCCAGTGGAAGTTCACCACCTCCGACCTGGACGATCTACTGGCCCGGCTCGACCGAGCAACATCCGCCGACCGACAAGAAGAATCCTCCGCCGCCCAGTCAGCCGGATCAACCCCCGAAGGGTTTCCGTAGCCGACCACTGAGGCGTACCCCCCCAAGTCCGTTCGCGGGCCTGATTGTTCAAGAAGGTCTGGGAGAGAACTTCGAAGCGGATCCCTTCACGGCAGGTGTGGTGCAGGGTGTCGTCGCCTCCACCGCCTCTGGTCTGTGTGAACTCCCACCGGACGCTCGCGGCGGCGCCCCGGAGAACCCGCTCTGCTCGGAATGTCGTGCTCGGGTAGAGGCGGACCGGTAGAAGACCCGTTTCTGAATCGCCCGTTTCCGCGGCCCTGTGGCGTGTCTCGGATGGGTGAATTCGGGAACCTGGCCGCTCCCGGATTCCGGTAGGACCGTTGGGCTGGGCGGATAGCCGGATGATCGCTCTTCGGGCGTCCCCTGCTCATTCCTGTACACATGCTTGAGGAGACGTCCCCTTGACTACCGCTGATCTTCCTGGTCCTGATTCGCTGCTGCGCCGCACGCTGGGGGAGTGGCGGATCGGGTTGGTGGCGTGGCGGCTGCTGGTTCTGCAGACCGCGGATCCGGCGGTCGCCGCCGGCATGGCCAACTTCTCCACCTACCGCGCGCACCCGTGGCGGCGTATCGAGCACACCATGGACAGCGGGAAGCGGCTGTTCTTCTCCGACCGTGAAGGGCTACGCCGTGAGATCGCCCGTCTAGAGCGCACGCACCGCCGTCTGGCCGGGACCGACGAGCAGGGCAGGCCGTTCACGGCGTTGGACCCGGCGGTGCGGGCGTGGGTACTGGTCACCTTGTACGAGTGCATGACGGCGATGCGGGAACTGTCCGGACGCCCGCTGGCGCCGCCTGAACTGGATCAGATGTACGGAGAATTCCGTGCGGTGTGTACCGAGTTCGGCCTCTCCGACGACCTGCTCCCGGCCACGGCCGCGGACGTGCCCGCGTATATGGACCGCACGATCCGCGAGCGCCTCGAATACAGCGAACCCGTGCGCTACCTGCTCTTCGACATCCTCCGTGAAGCACCCGCACCCCGCCGCCTCGGCCACCTGAAACCGGCCTGGCCGCTTGTGCGCATGGTGGCCGCCCACGTGATCGGTGCACTGACCATCGCGGACCTGCCGGAAGCCTTCCGCGAGCGCTTCAACTTGCCCCGCACCCGCCGCGCGGCCCTGCTGTCCTTCATCCTGCACCGTGGCATGCGCGTGCTGATGAATGCGCTGCCCGAGCACCGCCGCTACCGCACACCACTGGCCGGCAACTCCTCGCCTTCGCAGCCTCCCACCGCCTCCACCGACCGTCCTTCCCCGCCGGAGGCAAGCCCTGTCCGGCTTCCCGCACCACGCCGCCGCAAGGGTGCCGATTCCCGCCCGGCGCGTCTGCGGACCTTCTTCCGCCAGGTCCTCGACCAGACCGGCGACGGCCGCATCAGCTCGGCCGATCTGCAGGCCATGGCGCACAATGTGTGCTGGCCACTCGAACTCACCCCTGAGCGCGAAGGCCGCGTCTATGCCGCCTTCGAGACCTGGTGGCAGCACCTGCGGACCGGCATGGATGCTGACGACGACGGACAGGTGACCTGCGAGGAGTTCGTCACCGCCATGCTCACCGGGATCGACGCCGGGCCGGCCTACCTCGAGCAGGGGTTGCATTTCGCGGTGCGGGCGATCTTCCACGCTGCGGACACCGACGGCAGCGGACACCTGTGCGCCGATGAGTACCGCACGATCTTCGGCGGCTCCCGGGTCCACCCCGCCGAACTCAACCACGGCTTCCGCCAGCTCGACCACGATGGAGACGGCCGCATCACCGAAGACGAATTCGTCCAGGCCTTCACCGACTACTTCACCGCCTGCACCGACAACACGGCCGGCAGCCAACTCCTCGGACGCCCATAGCGGCCGACGCGGGCGAAGTGCCGGGGCAGCCACTGACGGCCTTGGCAGCTCAGTGGCGATTCCCGCAGGGGCCCGGCGCGTTTGGTGGCGGGAAGTACCCGACGTGGCTGGTGGCCAGGGTGTGCACGTCAAACGGATTGTCGGGCGTCAAGGCATCGGCTTCGGCGACCAGGCGGTCCTGCATGGCCACGGGAAGCGACCGGTCGTCGGTGAGACGGATGTAGGTGCGGGCGATGGTGCCCCAGGTGTCGGCGTGACCGCGTGCGTCGGACATCATCACGGCGCCCCGGTGGTGGCTTTCCACACTGCTGGTGGTGAATACGGCAGTGGTCGTGCTGTTCCAGGTCAAGGCAACCCGGTGGGTGAGGGGCCCGTTGCCCGCTTCCACCGCGCTCCGCGGAGCAGGATTCCTGTCCCTCGCCGGCTGTACCGTGCTCGCCCTCGCCGCAGGGGTTTCCGCCGCCGTCGCCGCGGCCCTGCTACTCGTCGGCGTGCTCCTGCTGTCATCGGGTGAACTCGGCCTGGCCGCAGGGGCGTTCGAAATCAGCTTCGTGCTGGCCCCGGAACACGCCCAAGGGCAGTACCAGGGAGCATTCAACCTGGCTGATGGCGGGGTACGTGCAGCGTCACCGGTCGCGCTCACCGCTCTCTGCCTCCAATGGGGCAGGCCCGGCTGGGTGGTACTGGGCATCGTCCTCACGCTCTGCGGCCTCGCCACCCGGCCGCTCACCCGGTGGGCATTGCGTACCCGGACGCTTCCGGCGCCGAAAGCATCCGTCCCCGTTGGCTGAGGCCTCCATCGCTCTGACATCTCCGGCATCGATCCATGGGTCTGAACATCATCATCAACCTGTGGCCTCTGTTGGAGTTTTGACAGTGGCGGCAAAACAAGTGGCACGGATCGCGGACATCGAATGTTCCGAGTACATCGCCTGACCATTACTCACTGATGCGATGGAAATAGGGTGTTGGTCTCGACAGCTGCACCTCGGGTGCGGGATACCGAAGTGCAGATGGTGCGATGAGATCGCGACGCATGAATCCAGTTGGTCAGGGCGGGAAAAGCTGGAATCCAGAGAGCAACCAGTGGCCACGTTGAGTACACGGAACAGCAATTTGGCTACCTTTCAGCTTTTCCCGTTTGATTTCGGCTCATACCGCGGCGTAGCGTAGGAAGTGGTCCAGCTGGACAGCTGGACCATCATCAGAGATTCAAGGAGGCACGATGAGCTTCCGAAGCATATTCCCCCGCAGGCATGGCGATGACTGGGACGACTACGGCCGACGTGGATACGGTCGTGGACGGCGCGGGCGTGGACGCGGTCGTGGCCGTGGACGCGGCTTTGGCCGAGGTCGTGGATTCGGCCGCGGAGGCCGTTTCTAGGACTCCACAGGTCAACCTCGAGGCTGGTCCCCAATTGTGAGGGCTGGCCTCGAAGGTGCTGCGAGACGGGGGTTGACGGTCGTGCCAATTCCCGTTCGCGCTATCCGTATCGGGGAGTAATCTGATGCCGACTCCTGACTCGCCGACCTCGATGAGGAAAGCGTCATCGGCGAAGGCGGCTCATCACCTTGCAATGCTCGCGCACCCTGAACCCGTGTTCGTCAACAGCTCATTGAGTCTACGGAGTTCCCCGACGTTCCCAGTGCCTGCGCAAGGGAAACGCTGCGTGGGGCGCATTTGCTCACACGCAGCGCGCTTCCGGGCCTTCCCTGCCCGCGGTATTCGGTATTCTCGTCGACGACTTGCATCGCAATCCCAGATGCGCAACGCGCCCTTTGCGCACTCCTTCCGACTGCATAACGATGCGCTGCGCTCAGACGAGCAGTCAGGCCGTTTGCTGTCATCGGTACGACGATTTTGGACTGACGTCGGTTATGGAAATACGGCCGCAGGGCAACCGATAGACGAGGTGACGTGGCGCCGGATGCCGTTCAGCGTAGAGTCGCCGTGAGTCGAGCCCGGCGGTCGGCCAGGGCTTTCCTGCCTGCCGGGGTGCCGAGGGCGGGCGGCGGTCCGGCAGCGGCGGCTCGCTCACCGCCCGGAACTCCTCGTCAACGAGCCACGGCTGAGTATTCGGATCCGCCCGCCCCAAGGGTGCGGTTCCACGCTTGTTGGTGAGATCGGCGTCAGGCGCTGCTCGCAGTATCAGTTGCGGTCGCCGTGGTGCGGGTGTAGCGCGCCCGCATGGCGTGGCTGGCAGCGGGGCCGGCGGCGAACACGTAGGCATGGCTGTCGTCGAGGCGGCGGCCGGTCTTGGCGTCGACGACCGCGGGTTCGACTTCTTCGCCGCTGCTGGTGTCGATCAGAATCATGCTGCGCTGCTCAGGGGTGAGGCGGGAGTTGCCCCAGGCCGCAAGCGTGACTATCACCGGGCGCAGGGAGCGCCCCAGGCCGGTGAGGACGTACTCGTGGCGCACGGGGTTGGTCTGGTACGGGCGGCGCTCCAGCAGGCCATCGGCGACGAGGGTTTTCAGGCGTGCGGTGAGCATGCTGGTGGAAATGCCGAGGTTCTCCTGGAACTGGTCGAAGCGGCTGTAGCCGTCGAAGGCATCGTGGAGGATCAGCAGTGTCCACCATTCGCCGACGTGCTGCAGGGTCGTAGACAGCGGGCATTCGAGATCTTCCACCCTGATTCGGCTTGCCAAGGTTGACCACCCCCAGAGAGTTACTGCTAAAGTCGAAGTTACTGGCTTCTATTTTAGCAGTAACTGCGGGAGGCGGGCGATGTTGCTCCTGCCTGCACCCCGGAACGGAACTCGTCATGACCACCCCCACCAGCGAATCTCTCAAGGCCCGCCGCGCCCTGGTCACCGGTGGCACCAAAGGGGTCGGCGCAGCCATCGCCCGGCGCCTCGCCCATGCGGGCGCCACCGTACTCGTGACCGCACGCAGCCGACCCGACGACATCGCCCCCTCGGACATCATCACCGCTGATCTCGCGACCCCCGAGGGGGCCGCCGCCGTGGTCGAGGAAGCCACCCGCCGCCTGGGCGGGATCGACATTCTGGTCAACAACCTGGGCGGCTCCGATGCCCCCTCGGGCGGATTCGCGGTGCTCAGCGAAGACGACTGGGCCACGGAGCTCAACATCAACCTCCTCGCTGCCGTCCGCTTGGACCGCGGCCTGCTGCCCGGAATGATCAAAGCCGGCAAGGGCGTCATCATCCACGTCTCCTCGATCCAGCGCCGCATGCCGCTGTGGAACGGCACTCTCGCGTACGCCGCGGCCAAGGCCGCGCTGACCACCTACAGCAAGGGCCTGGCCAACGAGGTCGCCCCACACGGCATCCGCATCAACACCGTCTCTCCCGGCTTCGTCCAGACCACTGCCGCCGACAACCTCGTCGCACGGATCGCCGAGAACGCCGGCACCACCCACGAAGCGGCGCTCAAGCAACTGATGGCATCCCTGGGCGGCATCCCCCTGGGTCGTCCCAACCGCCCGGAAGAAGTGGCTGAACTGGTCGCCTTCCTCGCCTCTGACCGCGCATCGGCGATCGTCGGCGCCGAGCACGTCATCGACGGCGGCACCACTCCGACCGTATGAACTCCTCCACCGTCAGGAATTGCGATGCACGACAGTCAGCCCCAAGGCATCACCCCGGACGCCCTGCCCGATGTGATCACCCGCTATCTGGACGCCCACCGCACCCATGACACCGCCACCGCAATCAGCGCCTTCCATCCAGACGCCACCGTGAACGACGCAGGCGAGACCCATCAGGGAACCTCAGCGATCGAGACCTGGCTGACCCGTTCCGCCACTGAGTTCACCTACACCATCGAACTCATCAGCGCACAAGAGGTCGACGCACAGCACTACATCGCCACACACCACCTGGAAGGCAACTTCCCGGGTGGGGTCGTCGACCTGCACTACCGGTTCACCCTCAACTGTGGCCTCATCGAGGGCCTTCTCATCGAACCCTGACTCGCGCACCCAGAGACGCTCCGCCCGACACCACAGCGAACGGCACCCAGCCTGTCAGCAGTTCTCACCGCGCAGTGGTAAGAGATCGCTGCGCAGGTCGTGCTGTGGCTCGGTGAGCACCAGCTTTGGCAGCCGGGATTGCCACCGGGCCGTGATGAGTGCCGAGAGGAAGCAAGAACATGACCGCCTCGTACGAAACCATCAGCACCAGGCTGGACGGCAACGTCCTGTCCGCCACCTTCCACGCCCCGCCGATTAACCTCATCGGTCCCGCGGTCGTGCGCGACCTGGTCGGACTGCTCGCGGAGCTTTCCCAACCGGCGACCGCACGGGTGGTGGTCTTCGACAGCGCGGATCCCGACTTCTTCTTCCCCCACGTCGACCTGACCAAAGTGCCCGAATACACCGCTGAAGCCGCGAAGGCCGGAGGACCGGGCGACGCCTCCCTGGGCATGCTGTTCCGCAAGCTCAGCGAGATCCCGGCCGTCACCATCGCCAAACTGCGCGGCCGAGCACGGGGGGCGGGCAGCGAGTTCCTCCTCGCCTGCGACATGCGCTTCGCCTCCCGGGAGAACGCTGTCGTGTGCCAGCCCGAAGTCGGCATCGGCACCCCGCCAGGCGCGGGAGCGATCCAGCACCTCACCCGTCTGCTGGGCCGGGGCCGAGCGCTCGAAGCCGTGCTGACGTCGGCCGACTTCGATGCCGAACTCGCCGAACTTTACGGATGGATCAACCGCGCGGTGCCCGACGCCGAGCTGGACGACTTCGTAGCCGGCATTGCCGCGCGCATCGGGGGCTTCCCCCGCGATGGACTGATCGCAGTCAAAGCAGCCATCAACGCCGTCAGCCTGCCGACTCCGGCCGACGTACCCGCGGATGCCGCCCTGTTCCAGCAGCTCGTACGGGGTGAGGCGGCGCAGCAACGCACGGCAGAGCTGTTCGAGCGGGGCTTCCAGACCCGTGGCCGTACCGAACTCGACCTCGGTGACGCACTGGGCGACTTGAGGGCCGTCGACTGCCACAGATGACGAAACATGCATCCGGCCCGTGGCCTGCATGTACCTCGACCCAGGTGTCGGGTGGCCGGGCTCTGGCGCAACTTCTGTGAAGCGGCCACTCTGAGTCACACATGCGGCTGCGGCACATCCCGCTCGGCGATCTAGAACCGACCGCTGGGAGCGGCCACCTGCACAGACTCGACAAGCGCTCATGCATGCCCCTGGGGGCGGGCGCGATGCCGCAAAAGCGAGGAAGATGGAAGGTGGAGGGGCGTCACACGTCGGCGCCGCTCCAGCGCACCCTGCTGGGCTCTTGAGTCGTACTCGGCCGAGAGCTGACCGAAGCGAGGGACCGCGGTGCCAGATATGCATGTGATCGTCCTCCCGGGCGGCGGTTATGCCGAACATGCGCCACACGAGGCCGACCCGATCGTCGACTGGCTCAGCGGGCTCGGAGTACAGGCGAGCGTCTTCCGCTATCCACTCAACGTCCGGCACCCGCGACCGCTCCATGCCCTCCGTGCCGAGATCCGGCGCCGCCGCGCGAGTGGGGCGGACCGCATCGGTCTGATGGGATTCTCCGCCGGTGGTCACCTGGCCGGCCTCGCGGCTCTCGCACCTGGTGCCGAGGCGCAGGACGTCGTGCAGTTCGTGGTCCTCGGATATGCGATCACGTCGATGGAAACCGAAACCTACCGCCCCGCCAGGCTGATCCTGCTGGGGGAGGATGCCGGCCCGGCGCTGCGGCGCTCGACGTCTCTGGACGCCTTGGTGACGCGTGAATCGCCACCGTTCTTCCTGTGGCACACCGCGGAGGACGTCTACGTCCCTCCCGATCACACCTACCGCTTCGCCGCGGCGCTTGCGGCCCACAATGTCCCCCATGCCGTGCATGTGTTCGCGCACGGGCCGCACAGCCTCGGCCTGGCCGAAGGCGCGGGGGACACGGCGACCTGGACTGCTTTGGCCGCGTCCTGGCTTCGCGAACGGGCAGAAGCCTGAGGTCGGATGTCCACGGGCTTTCTGGTGCACCTGGGAGTCTCCGCCGCCCCCGGGCGGGATATCCCCGCGCTGGTCCTGACCCCGGACGATCTGCAGCGCATGATCGATGCGGGGCTGAACACCGCGCCCGCCAACATGGACGCCGCGTACGCCTCCAGCATGCTGACCTGGGCGCGACAGACCTACGAGGGCCGGATGGACCACTCCGCAGTCACCACCAGCACGGTTCAGGACCTGCTCGGCCGAGAGCCCATCCATCTCGATTCGTGGGCCGCCGCACACAGTCAGGAACTGCTCAACCAACTGCCCTGAGAGTTGCGGCAGAGCGCGTGCCGGACGGCACACGGGCAGGCATCCAGTGGCGCGTCGGAGTCGTCAGCGAACTGGCCATGTCGCCCACCCGTGCTGTTCGCCGCGCCCAGTTTCGAGCTCACCCACCGCCACAACGGGACATCTGTGCCGCTTCGGCGGCCTCCGCCTGAACGGCCACAGCCAGATCCGGGTCCACATCGGTATCGGCCACGACAACCGCCGGGACGTCTACCAGGACCGCCGCGCCTACGTCTGGGACGGCGACACCGCCACCCTGCGCAACGACCACCGCCGCGTCGTCGATGCCGAAGGCCGGGGACGCCGCGGTCACCGACCGGCACTGAACCGGCCGGTGAGCTGTGCCGCTCACCGGCCACCACGGTGCGCCGCAGTCCCTGCGCCTGCGGCGCACCACTGTGTTGAGGTACCCGGCCGAGCCTGATGACAGCGAGGTTGCGTCATCGGCAGCCTCTTGCACGAGCTGCTTGGGGAAGCAGGGCCCTCATGAGCTTCGCAGCTCAGAGCGCGGGTTCGATTCCGTCACCCTCACCCGCTCCACGACGAAGGCCCAGGTCACAGACCCGGGCCTTGCATGTTGTGTGGGATGTTCCGGCCCTTCCTAACGGGCTCGTGCCCGCGGGCTGATTCTCCAAGATCGACCATGCAGGATCTAGGCGGTTTCGTTTGGATCAGTCGGTCGTTGGTCCGGTATGCCGTTAAGCGATGTGCAGTGGGCGCGAATTGAGCCGTTGCTCCCGGACCGGATGCCGAAGCGAGGTGGCCGCTGGCGTGACCACCGGGAGGTGATCGACGCGATCGCCTTCAAGTTCCAGACCGGAACGCAGTGGGTCCACCTGCCGGAGAAGTACGGCAATTGGAGGGGTGTTTACAACCGCCTGCGGATGTGGGCGCTGGATGGCACGTGGGAGCGGGTCTTCACCGCGCTGATGGCCCAGGCCGACGCCGACGAGGACCTGACCTGGGCGGTCTCGGTGGACTCCACCATCGTGCGAGCTCACCAGCATGCGGCCGGGGCCCGCAAAAAGGGGCCCCGGCCGCAGAGCCAACCGATCACGCCATCGGCCGGTCCCGCGGAGGGCTGAGCACGAAGATCCACCTCGCCGCAGATGACTGCTGCCGACCCCTGGCCTTCGTTCTCACCGCAGGACAGGCCGGTGACGCACCTGCCTTCACAGATGTCATGGCCCGCCTACGTGTTCCCCGCCGCCGCGGAAGGCCGCGGACCAGGCCGGACGTGGTCCTGGCAGACAAGGCGTACTCCTCACGCGCGATCCGCGACCACCTGCGCAAGCGCGGCATCAGAGCGGTGATCCCCAGCCCGGCGGATCAACGCGGCAACCGACTGCGACGGGGCAGCCGGGGCGGTAGGCCGCCGGCCTTCGACCGCGAAACCTACAAGCAGCGCAATACCGTCGAGAGATGCATCAACCGACTCAAGCAGTGGCGCGGCATCGCCACCCGCTACGAGAAGACCGCAACGATCTACCTCGCCGGACTTCACGTCGCGGGAATCTTCCTCTGGTCCGCCCGATGATCCAAACGACAGACCTTAGGCCGTTTCGTGATCGACGAGCCCTGGACTGCGCGCAGCGGACAGCTGAATCACAGAGCTTGGCAGGTGGCCGGGTCAGAAGACGGCGGGTACTGCGCGGGACAGGGGTACGAGATCCCCATACAAGGCAGCGTGTAGCGCGGCGGCCAGTTCACGAGCCCTGGGTTCGGTGTGGATATCGAAGAGTGCGCAGTAGCCGGGGCTGACGTGGGAGTTGGGGCGGATCTCCCGTTCCTGGACAAGGTGGGCGACCGCCGCGCGGATTTTCTCGGTAACGCGGTCGTCAACGGTGTGGTCGGGGCCAGCGGTGAGCGTGTCGGCCTTCACGGTCCACAGTTGGGCCTGGCACTCGATGGCGATGAACACGGCGCGCTGCCGCTTTGCCTGTCGGTAGGCCGCGTAGTAGGTGCCTTCCTCCGAGACGTCCGGAACCAGATCGGGAGGGCAAGGCGTCGGCACCGGCTGCATGGCATACATCGTGCCGGATGGTGGCCCTGAGTGCTGGTTGGCATCGCTCGCTTGGAGTGCTTCCGACTGTGTAGGACAAAGACGCATGCCGTTGCCGAACTCGGCATCGCCACCGCCCCGCCTGACGTCGCCGACGCGGGGGTCTCGGCCCGCAGTCCTGTGTGACTGCCAGGAGCCGGCGCTGCGGAACGTGCCCGGTCGCTACCCGGAGCTGTGGATTAACTGCTACGGGCACCCTCGTTCAAGGTGCGAGTAGCAATCGACACGAACGCATGCCCATTCCGCTTTTGGAACGCTTTCCGAGACCCGTAAGGTCGTGCTTTGGATTCCGCAGCAGGGAGAACCGGAACCTCCGGTCCCGATCATTCCATGCGGAAGGGCGAATTCCTCGGGGCTGGTGACTCAAAACTGCCTTGATTCGCCCTCTCATGCAGACCAGCATGATCCACACCGCTGTTCAACGAGAACATCACAGGGGGAATAAATGACCAATTCGTTTGGTAGGTCGATAGCCGTCGGCTTTGCCGCTGTCGCACTCGCGGTTGGTGGCTCGGCTACGGCGGCCGCTGCGAACGACTCTCGGGCTGCAATCGTTACCGCGAACGGCGCTATCGTCGCCGCTGACGGTGCGCAGATCGGCCAGATCACGATTCATAAGCGCGGCGACGGCACTCAGCCGCCCGCAGAACTGGGCAATCCCTCTGAATGGGGCGTAATTGAGGTGCCCGCTTCAGCGGCGCGCACGCTGGGGTCCACCTGCCTTGACCATGTCAGTGGTGGAAAGTGGTGCTATGGCACTGAACTCGTCACCAGCGGCAAGCGCTGCTTCTCGAACTATCTCCACAATTCCAAGACGCACGCGTCCGCGGTGAAGATGGCAGGTGTTTGGGACAAGAGTGGCCCGACGTCCAAAACAAAGGTCGCCCGATCCTGGTATACGGCGGGAGCCGGCTACACCTGCAACACCTACTACTCCGTCGATTAGTTCCAGGGGACGAACTTGATTGGGGTGGGACTAGCTCAGACGCCTCTGAAGGCCAACGATCTGCCCTACATCGAGTGGTAACTCCACGGCGCATGAGGTAAGTTGGCGTGTTGCTCGGTGGGGCTGCGCGGACGACCGCGCAGCCCCATTGTGGAGCCATCTCCACCTCGGACTTGCCCGCGGAATAGGGAAGTGGAATCGTGCACATTCTGCGCATTCGCCTCGTACCGGTCGTGGCGACTCTCGGAGTGGGGCTACTGCTGGGACTGGTGGGCCCCATTGCGGATAAGTGGGATAATCCTGTTGGCGTCGTCCTGGGTCTCGTGTTTTCTGGCGGATGGTCGTGGGCCTGTTATGCATCCCTAGTGGGTTTTTTCTGTCGATCCAAAATTGAGTCAATGGTGCTGTCGTCCCTTGGCTTGACTGTCGGCGTGGCGACTTATTACCTCATCAAGACTATTAGCCCAACGCTGCCAGCCGGGACCGAAGGCGAGGTTGTTAGCAGCGGTAATTATTCTGCGATCCTTTATTGGGGAATGGCGGCTTTCATTATCGGCGGGCCTCTAGGGTTCTTCGGTAATGTGGCCCGAACGCCAGGCATTTACGGCCTCCCGTGCCGACTGATCGTTCCTCTCGTGGCCTTTATTGAAACTTCTATGCGGCTCGCTAATGAGGCAGACGGTCAGAGTCCGGTTACCGTAGCGACTTGGACCGTGATTCGATTTGTCGCAGTCGCTGTCGCGCTGGCCCTGGTTGGACACTGGATTTGGGGTTGGCGGCGCGCCCGCCGGACGGGGCACGGCTATTACGCCAGCGCCGCCCGGTCTTCTCGTTGATGCCGACGAATGAATAACGATCCCGGATCCTGAAGTCCATCGCATCCCCTGTACTACGGCCGTGAGTGTCAGGGCCAGGGTTGATGCGTGCAGTGGACGCGCGCACCTGCCCGACCGCCCTCCGTGTGGCCCGCAGCCACAGACCAGCCCCAACGATCGCCACCCCGACGACGATCGCACCGATCAACCGTCCACAAAACGTCCAGCGTGCCGCTGCGCTCACTGCCCCCTCAATCCACCAAGCCAGGGGGAACCTACACCGTCTCCTACGTGGCGGGTTCGATGTCGTCCGACGGGCAACGGCTACGCCCTGCCGTTCGGGCCCACGACCGGCTGATCCAAACGAAACGGCCTAGGCTCGTCCCCATGGCTAATGGGGATATGCGCTACGGACGCTGTGGGGCGTGCGGCGGCGGCGAGGTGTACCGGGGCGAGTACGTGGCGCAGGCCGGGCTCCGCCGGTCGGGAACGAGCAAGTTGGGGGCGAAGCAGCCGGTGTTCGACGCTTACGTCTGCGCAGCCTGCGGGAATACCCAACTGCACGTGCAGCTGGACGCGAAGATGTCGTCGCACATCCGGCACCAACTCGACTGGATACCGCCGCAGCAGAGTATGGGCTAGCTTTCGACCTCGTGCGGCAAGCACGCGGTCTTCGCGTATCCGCGGACCCACGCGGCCCACTCAGGCGAGCGGATCGTGTGCGGGCGACCGGTCGGCCCACGACGGTTGCGCCGCGTCAGATGCGCACCAGTACGGCCTGGTGTTCTGCGGTCAACTCCGGTCAACGAGCAGCGTCCAGCGCCACCCTCGAACCCCCATCCGCCCAGCTCAGACCTCCAACTCCCGCTCAGTCCCACATGATTCGCCAGGTCAGGAGGCACCGTCTTCGTATTGGTGAAGTGGTTGACGGAGATCTCCAGGGAGTAGCTGCGGGCCAGTTGACCGTCACTGTCGGACGGGTTTCCGGAGCAGGTGGCGGTGCCGTAGACGGCCCCGGCATAGCCCGCAATGCGTCTGCACGGCGAGATCAGCGCCAAGACCGCCATCCCGAAAACCTCTTTGCACCGCTATCTACAGGGTTAGCCGAACCGGAGGCATTGAGGGGGCAAGGCCGGACGGCGCCTCCACCGGAGTCGGTGTGCCACGACGGCCTGGTCCGGTGGTTGCCACGGTGTGCCGCCTCGGGGCCAGGGCCGCGCGCAGGGCCGGGGTGAGGGAGTGGCGGGCCTCGGAAGGGGTGAGGGCTGCGGGGGTGGGGAGGGGGTTGAGGTAGCGGGTGTAGATGAGGCCGCCGAGGATCGTCACCACGGCCGTGGCGCGGGCGGTCGCGTCCCGGCCGCCGAGAAATTCAACAAGCCGGGCCAGCAGCTCGCGTTCCAGGTATTCGCGGATCGCCTCCGCGGCCTCGTCGCCCTGGGTGGAGAGCTGCAGGAAGTCGGCGTCCTCCCACAGGTCCGTCACCGCGTCGATCAGGCGGTCGGGGAGGGTGGCCGGGTCTCCGCCGAGGACATCGTCCACCGCCAGCGCATTGGCGCACTGGACCTGCATCACATCCGCGAACAGGCCCTTCTTCGAGCCGAAGTGGTACGCGATCAGCGCCGGATCGACCCCGGCGGCCCCGGCCACCGCGCGCAAGGTGGTGCGCCGGTAGCCGTGTTCCAGGAACAGTGCACGGGCCGCTGAGACGATCGCCTCGCGGGTCCGCGGGTTGCCGCGGGGACGGCCCCGGGTGCGGGCGGGGGCAGGGTCGGCGTTATTCATCAGCGTTGAGCTTGCGTTTCGTGATCGGCACAGTCAAGGGCATTCCAGGACCACACGAAGGGATGACCCGACACCATGCGTATCGCCATCTTCGGCGCCAACGGACCGACCGGCCGCTACCTCACCGACCAGGCCCTCGCCGCCGGCCACGAGGTCGTTGCCGTGACCCGCCGCCCCGGATCCCTCCCCGTGCGGCCCGGCCTCGCCGTGGCCGTCGCCGACGCCACCGACCCGGCGGCCGTCGACGCCGCCATCGGCGGGACGGACGCCGTCCTCTCCGCGCTGGGCGCACGCTTCAGCAAGGAGACCATCACCACGTACTCGGCGAGCGCCACCGCCATCACCGGAGCCATGGCCCGCCACGGCATCAAGCGGCTGCTCACCGTCAGTTCCAGCATCGCCGACCCGAACTGGCGCCCCACCGGCGCCCACTTCTTCAATCATGTACTCGACCCGCTGGTGAACCGACGCCTCGGCCGCACCCTCCACGAGGACATGCGCCGCATGGAGGCCGCGATCCGTCAGACAGACCTCGACTGGACCCTGGTCCGGCCCTCTGGCCTCTTCGAGCACTCCGCCGTCACGAACTACCACACCGCCGAGACCAGCGCCGATGGCGTCTTCACCGCCCGCGTGGACCTCGCCGCGAGCATGCTGCGCGAGCTGGAGGAACAGCGGTACATCCGCACGGCCATGGGCGTCATCACCACAGCCGTGAAGCCCAACATCGCCAAGCTGATCTGGAACGAGGGCGTGAAGAAGAAGTGAGCCGGGCGACCGTCGAACTCCCTGCCACCACACGGGCGTTCCTCACCCGCCCCCACACGGCCACCCTCACCACCCTCCGCCCCGACGGCAGCCCGCACGTCACCCCCGTCCGCTTCACCTTCGACGCGGCCACCGCTGTGGCCCGGGTGACCACCCGGGCCACAGCCCGCAAGGCCCAGAACGTAGCGACGGGCGGCTCGACGGCCCGTGTCGCGCTCTGCCAGGCGGACGGCTTCCGCTGGGTCACCCTCGAAGGTCAGGCCACCGTCGCCGACGACCCCGCGCGCCTGGCCGAGGCGGTCCGCCGCTACACCGTCCGCTACCGCGCGGCCCCGCCCGCCCCGCTGGACCTGGTCGTCATCGAGATCGCCGTCGAAAGCGTCCTGGGCCTCAACCTCTGAAATCTCCGTACGGAAAGCGAAGTGACACCTCGATGCCCACTCTCCCCGTCCTCGACTCCACCCTCCACTACCGCGAGTCCGGCGACCCCGACGGGCTGCCGTTCGTCTTCCTCCACGGCAACCCCACCTCTTCCCACCTGTGGCGGAACGTGCTGCCGGGTGTGGCTGCGCCCGGCCGCCGCCTTCTGGCCCCCGACCTCATCGGCATGGGCGACTCCGGCAAGCCCGACCTCGCCTACTCCTTCGACGACCACGCCCGCTACCTCGACGCCTGGTTCGACGCCCTCGGCCTCGCCGAGGCCGTCCTCGTCGGCCACGACTGGGGCGGCGCGCTCGCCTTCGACCGCGCCGCACGCCTCCCGGGCACCGTCCGCGGTCTCGCCTTCACCGAGACAATCGTCAAGCCGCTGGTCGGCGACGAATTCCCCGCGGCCGGACGGGAGTTGTTCACCCTACTGCGCACCCCCGGGGTGGGCGAGGAGATGATCCTGGAGAAGTCACTGTTCATCGAGGGGCTCCCGGACACCCTCGCCACCCCGCTCGACCCGGCCGACCTGGAGATCTACCGCCGCCCCTTCCCGACGCCACCGAGCCGCCGCCCGGTGCTGGCGTGGACGCGCATGATGCCGCTGGACGCCGAGCCCGCCGACGTCGTGGCCCGCGTCGAGCACTACGACGCCTGGCTGGCGGCCAGCCCCGAAGTCCCCAAGCTCCTCGCCGCGTTCGAGCCGGGTCCCGGCGCGATGACCGACCAAGGAGCCGTGGCCTGGTGCGAGGAACACATCGCGGGCCTGGAGGTCTCCCGCCACGGCCTCGCCGGCCACCATTCCCCAGAGGACCGCCCCGACGAACTGGCCGCGGCCATCAACGCCTGGGCCGACCGCCACCTGCTGGCACGCCAGTAGGTGCCTTGACTGACCAATCAACTCGCGGTCGTGTGCAGGCGACTTCCCGCATCAGTACGGCCGACTTGAAAAGCTGGCACCTGCGGAGCCGCCCAGACCCTGCAGGGCCTTCAAAAACACCCTCAAAACCCTGGGTTATCCAACAACCCCACGTCTGGGCAGCGAGGTGTCCTTCGCCGTGCTGTGCGGGGTCAGCCCCATCGAGCACTCCTCGGGCCGACACCCCTACCGTCGGCTCAATCGCGGGGGCGACCGACAAGCCAATGGCGCACTCCACCGGATCCTGCAGACCCGTCTGCGCTACGGCGCGCGCACCCAGGACTAGCCCGCGCGCCGCATCAAGCAGGGCAAGCAAGACCCGACGCGAGAACGTCCGCTGCCTCGAACGCTACGCCGCCCGAGATGTCTTCCACCTGAATGTCTTCCACCTGATCAGGCCGCTACCCGCAGAACTCCCGGCACAGGGGTGAGGAACTCGTCGGCAGGCCGGCCTACGGGACGGCGTCCCTCGCCTCTGTCTTGTCACGGAAGCCGGCGACGGCCTGCCAGTTGGGGTTCGCGGGCGTGCCACCAGTAGCGAACCAGTAACCCAGGGGAGTGGCCCGGGCGCCGCGCGCGAATGACCTCACAGGACCCACCAGTCACCTGCACAACACATCCACAGAGGTGAACCCCGTTACATGGCTATGACATAGCCAGCTTGAGTCGCTGTCATCGTACAAGTAGGTTCGCTATGAACCGAGTTCTTACTACGCACCGGCGTCCCTTCGCCGGAAGGATGGACGCCCCATGGGTTCCCACGCCCGCCCCAACCGAATACACCGCACCGGAGTCCGGATCGCGATGGTCGCACTTGTCGGTGCCGCCCTGCCGATCACCGCCGCCGGCCTCGCCGAGGCGGCCACCCCGGGCGCCACGCACTCCGCAGACGAGAACGACCAGCAGGGTGGCGAGGCCACCGCAACGGCCGGCCAGAACCAGGGCACGCAGCGGCCGTTCCAGCCTGCCCAGGCGGCACAGCACGCTGTCAAGGACAAGGCCGCCGGTGCGCAGGACGCGAAGGACCAGGCCGCTCCCCAGATCAACACCGACCACGCCTTCCTGCTGGACGCCCGCGACGGCAGCCAGGAGCGGGAGCTGTGGGGCGGGGCCAAGGCGGACGAGAGTGTGCCGATGGCCAGCACCACCAAGATCATGACCGCCATCGTGGTGCTCAAGCACCCGGAGTGGCTGAACCGGAAGATCACGGTGAAGCAGGAGTACCGGGACTACGTCCAGAAGGTCGGCGGCAGCACCGCCGACCTTCAGACCGGTGACACGCTGACCGTCGAGCAGCTGCTGCACGCCATGCTGATCCCGTCCGGCGACGACGCCGCGATGGCGCTGGCCGACAACTTCGGCTCCGGGGACACCGAGGACGCGCGGATCGCCGACTTCGTGAACCAGATGAACGCCGAGGCGCAACAACTGGGCATGACCGGCACGCACTTCGACACCTTCGACGGCATCTCGCACGGCAACAACCACAGCACCGCCCGCGACCTGGCCAAGCTCGGCCAGCGCGCAATGCTGCAGCCGGTGTTCGCCGGCGTCGTGAAGAACAAGCAGTTCAAGACCGAGGCCACGGCGGCCAACGGGCACACCCGGTACTACAGCTGGGACAACACCAACAAGCTGCTGAGCACCTACGATGGTGCCCTGGGCATCAAGACGGGCAGCGGCCCGGAGGACGGCTACTGCGTCGTTTTCGCCGCCAAGCGGGACAACCGCACCCTGGTCGGCGCGATCCTCAAGGACGACAAGGGCCGCTTCGACGACGCCACCAAGATGCTCGACTGGGGCTTCGCCCACTGAACAGCAGGGCCCCCGGTACTGAGCGGGCACCGCGCGCACCGCGTGCGGCACCGTCGGCCCCTGCCCCGCCCCCCGGCACCGCCAGCTGCGCAGGCCCCGCTTCCGGGGGAGCGGGGCGTGGATGGTTTTGTCGACCCTGGGGCGGGTTCCGGGGCCGGGCCTGATGGCCGCCGCTCCCGCCACTGAGGTCGGGCGTGCGTCTCATGAGCCTCGCCGGCGCCCTCATACCTCGTCGCCGGGAGAATGTCCTCGGGTGCCATGTCGACCCGTATCCGCGGTACCCGGACGGGACGGCGCCGGCGGCCGGCATCCCACTGCGGTTTCTCTGGGGCAGGGCAGTGTGGCGTGGAGCGAAGTACACGGCTTCTGCGCAGCTCAGCGTCGGCGTGGTAGACGAGAGCCAGTGCAACGTGCGGTGCTCTCGCTGGATCGAGCCAACCCACCGGAAGACACCAGAGGCGTCACCAGACGCGCCACATGTGCGAGTACACAGAGGCCCTGTTCTCGTATATCGGCGCGATGCTGGTGGACTCTCCTCTTCAACTGTCTCCAGTTCTCGTGGAGTACAGCCTGCTGGTGACCGTGTGTGGTCGACGGCGGCGTATCGGCTCCAGGTTCCTCCGGCCTCGGACGCGAGACGAACCGCGACCGCGCCTCGTCTTGGCCGGTTCGTCGATGCCGCGAGGTCCGCTCGACGGCGAACGCCTGGGCGAATGCCTTATTGGGACGGCTCGTGCCGGGTGAATGCGGTGATCAGGCCGTGGGCCGTGTTGTTGTCGGAGTCGGTCCCGTGGGCCTAGGCACCTTCAAAGGTGGCAGCCTCGGCGCTGCGGGGGAACATGGCCTGCTCGTATTCGGTGAGCGCGGCCTCGATGTCGTCGGGTGCGGACCCGCGCTGCGAGCCCTGTCACCGCCGCCGCGACCAGCGGTCACCACCAGGGCGCCCCTAGTCCTCTCCCGGCCGCGTGCTGGACAGGCGGTGGCCTTGGAAATCCTGGCTTCGGCTAACGGGAGCATGAGGTCGAGGCCGGACGACTCCTCGGCCGCTGTCGTCGTAGTAGAGACCCCAAGTGCCGCCGCTGAATGTGCAGTCGGCCCCGCCGGTGGATGGGGTGACGGCCTCCAGTCAGAAAGACTTGACGACACGGCGACGATCGCCGCTTCCCACCTGCCTTGGCCCGGGGCGAATACATCTACGGCGACGAGGGTGAAGGAACGGACTCCGTGCCTTGCGATCCCTCCGAACGAGCCCGTGGTGAGGGGCCTGAAAGCATCGTTGAACAGCATCGACGCCGAAAATAGCTGCCCGATAGGGTCGGTGATGGACGGTCAGAGGCTAGGACGTTGTGGGGGATGCAGTGACCGGATTCCATGTAGACCCACCCCAGATGTTGGTGTCGTCAGCAGGTTTCACCGATCTGCAGTCATGGGCCTCGCAAATCCACCGCGGACTCATCGGTTCCCTCGACGACACAGCAGGAATGGCCGGCGACGACGACGCCGGCCACGCCTTCGCAGCCAAGTACGACCCCGCTGCCCGTAAGGTGACAAACGCCCTGGGAAAGGCGGTCGCGCACCTGAGCGGCACTGCCAACGGCCTTTACACGATGGCCCTGAGCTACATCAAAACCGACGCGGACATCTCCGCGAGCATGATGAAGCCTCAGCAACTACCTCAGGGGTCCGGTCCGAAGTGCGACAGCGAACCGCGCGCGATCGCGATCCCGACGGCGGTAGGCCACGCCAACTGGGCAGTGCGAGAAATCATCGCCAGATTCTGGCCCCAGGGAGATCCCGACAAGCTGCGCCAGGCAGGGCGGGACTGGCAGCGCGCTGCCGAGCTGAAATCTCGCCTGGGACTGGAGGGCGACAAGCAGGTGCGTCCCGTCATCGCTGGGAGCCATGGCAAAGCAGTGGACAGCTTGCCGCCGGGGGAGAAGCGGCCATTGCCACCGAGGCCGGAGTGGCCGCTGCCGCGATGAGCGCAGAGGTGTCCGCGAGCGCCGAAGTCGCCGTACTGGCGGAAGCCGCCTCGGTGGTGGACGCAGCAGCCGCGAGGATCGTCATTCCGGCGGCCGCCGCAGCGACGGCGACCACTCTGGCTTCCGCACCTGCCGCGGCGGCTCCGCCCCCCGGGCCCGCCGCCCCAGGGACTCAGCCCTTGCCGGCCGACCCAGCCAGTGCGTTCCCCCTCCTGCCGCCGGCTCAGCGACAGCGATTCCAGCAGTGGATGGGACAGATGCATGCTGACGGGCGGACGTCCCCGGCGCTCACACCCAACGGAAAGAAGCCGAAGATCGATGCCCGCCGCGCCTACCAACTGCGGGTAGCCGGCTCGACGGAGTACAACCTGCACACCACCGTCCCCAACAAGACCGGCGGCCAGTTGGGTATGAACGCCGACGGAGTCCGGGCGCAGGATGGCGCCGCGGTCGACGCCAAGTACGTCGGCCAGCAAAGCGGATGCCGCTCCCCGCTACGCCTCGGCAACGTCGACAATGTCCCGTCATACGTGTACGCATCGACAGAGAAGAGTCAAGGGGACGAGCTTGTGAAGTACGGCTCTGCTTTCAAGGACCCCCGAAATCAGGTCAACCACCTGGAAGTCATCACCAACGATGAAAAGGCGGCCGCCTACTACGACGCCATGATGGCGGCCAAGGGCGTTCCCGGCGAAACCCGTATCGTCAAGTAGCCGCAGCCCTGAACCATTCTGGAAGGACACACGGTGGGATCCAGTTTCTTCATCAGCGCCGACCAGCAGAACGGTGCCTCCTGGCCGTTCTCAACCGAGCAACTAACCGAAGCCGTGACCCGACTGTGGCCCGGCAGCGCCATCGGAGGCACACCCGACGATGTCCTCGAAATGGACATCCACGTCGATGACCGGACCCTGCACTTCGCCTGGCAGGTCGAATACCAGGTCCTTCTCTTCCCCGACCAGGAGCCCCTGTCCGAACCCGCACGAATCGTGCACCGGCTGCTACGGGAACTTGCACCCGATGTCCCCGCCGTCTGGTGGAGCGAATCCGACGGGACGTTGGAACCGATCGACCTGTCGCCAGATCCTGAGCCATTCATTCGCGAGTTCGCCGGCTGATATACGCCCAGAGCCCACGTTCCCGCCTACGATGACTGACGCAGCGTGGGCGGGACACGCACGCACCTCAACGGGCGCATGCGGCAAACACCGGTCGCCACGGGTGGGGATGTTCGCGAGAAATGACGTCGCGCCTATGTCGGAGCTCCTCGGGCTTGTGGCTGCACCCTGCTGGAAGCCTGCCGGTAGGGAAATCTCTGCTGTGCTCTTAGATGTGGACGGAGTCCTCCTGGACTCAGCAGGCGCTCACCGGAGAGTCTGGAACTCCTGGTCATTGGTGAGGGGCCTGGAACTCGAGAAGGTGTGGGAGCTCACCCTCGGGCGGCGCCCTGAGGACACCGTCAAGGATGCGGCTGCCCATCTGGATCCAGCAGTCGAGCGGAAGGTGCTCGACGAGCTGTTGGCCCAGGAGAAGGACAGCGTTCTGCCGGTCGACGGAGCAGCTGATCTGCTGGAGGCGTTGTCCGGCAGTCCGTGGGCGATCGTGAGCTCTGGCGACCGGGCCTTCGTCGAAGCCCGTTTCGCGGCTGAGGGGCTCCCCCTCCCCGCTGTGCGGGTCTACGGCAGCGATGTGGAACACGCGAAGCCGCCGGAGCAGTCCGTTGAAGCCTTCGAAGCGGCAGAAACACCGCCACCCTGCGCAATGATCACCGCGCACCGTCGACACCAAGGGTTAGAGGCGGGCGGCCACTGACCTTTGCGGGGAAGACTGGTGAGACCTGCCCACTCTCACCACGGCTCACGGTGCGCCGCAACATTGCAGCCTGTGGCGCAGAAGGCTGCTGCGCACCGCCACCTCGGGGCCGGTGGGATGTTCGGGGAGCCAAGTTCGGGCGTTACACCCGCTCGAACTCCACCTCAGTGCTCTCGCAGTCGACGGCTAGGCAGCGCAGGGTGCCGCGTTCGGTGCGGTCGACGGTCAGGGACCAGCGGAGCTGTGGGCTGGGTGACTGCTTCGGCGAGGAGGACTTCCGCCCTCGTGTTGCAGCCGGTCCGTGGTGACCGTGGCGAGGTGGCTCGGGCACTCTTCCCCGTCTATGACGTTCAGTTACTATGCTCACTTCATTCCGGAGGCCGGGAACAAGGGGCGCACTGCCTTTGACGGAATGCTCGGGAGGCAGGGCGATCTGCATGCCAGTCGAAACTCTCCAGATTCTCACCAAGGCTGAGTGTGGCTGGTTTGCGTGATTTGGGGACAGTGTGGATTGTGAGGCCGAGCATTCCTATAGCCTGGGAAAATGCTGACCCGCCGAACGCCGGGGTGAGCCTCAGCAGGCTGCGCCCATCGGCACAGCCGACATCGACCAGCCGGCCGTCCGGACCGCCCAGGCCCCTCGTCAGCTCGTCGCACGCAGCCTCCGGATCACCGTCCAGGAAGACGTCAGTACGCAGTCCCGCTGGTATATTCGCCGAACTCGTCGGCAACCCGCGAGTAGAAATCGAGTTCATTAACACCTACCTCGGTTTCATCGATCTGGCGGAGCCATTGCGCGGAATCCGTTCGGCATGTGGGTCGTATTGCGTCCGACCGCCGACGGGAAAACCGCGTTAAAGCGTGACCACCACGCGCTGTGATCGCGCTTCAGCGCTTCTTGCTCGGACCGGCATCGTCAACGATGTCCGTCCGTACGTCGGGCAAGGCTCAGCGCAGGCCGGTGCAGAGTCCGTGCACTTCCCCCTGGACCACGGTCAGGGAGAGGCCCTGGTGCGCACGCACCGGTTCCTTCCTCTTCCGTGGGAACTCCCTGACAGGGTCTACCGCTGCCATCGCGGGGGAGTCGTGCTGTGCTGCGGTTCGGGTTGCGGGGCGCCGAACAGGCCAGGCGTCACCGCGTCCCGGGTCACTACAGTCATGGGACTACTCCTTGAAGCCGTCCCCTGAAGGGGCGCCGAGGTCGGCAGGACCCAATCTCCGGTGTCGCCCTATCGGCCCCGCGTCCCGGAGCATCCACGGCAGACAGGGCCGGGATAAGACGGTGATAGCGCGGGCATGCGGCCGCGATGGGCGCCTGGCCCACGCTGGTTCCAGTAACGCCGCACGGATCGCGAAGCGGGTTGCGAGACGAATGGCCACATCGAAGGAGAGCTGAGATGTCCGTCAAGAAGCTGCCGGTCGCCGTGACGCTTGCCGACGGCCCACCCGCCGACAACACGCCGTGGACGTGACGGGCCAGCATGTCTTCTGGTGTCAGCTGACCGATGTTACGGGCCTGCCCAGGATGGCAACGATGTCGGCCCGTACTGCGGCGGCTCCGCTGTGGTCGAGGATCCGTTCCC
>NZ_JBICXQ010000038.1:0-86735 GCF_043200375.1 Streptomyces sp. NPDC048434
CCCGACCCCGAGGACCGCGGCATGCTGCGGTGGTTCCGGGCGGCGCTGAGTCTGATCGAGGATCCGGCGGCCCGCGAACTGGCGCTGCTGCGGTGCGTGAAGGCCGCCTGGGTCGTGGGCGACCACCCGACCGCGAGCAGGGCGGCGGAGGCGATTTTGCGCGACCCCTCCGACGCGCTCCCCGGCCAGGAACTCCAGGAGGTCGCCAGTATCCAGGCCGTCGCGGCCGCCGCCAAGAAGGACTGGCCGCAGCTGTCCCGGATGGGCTCGGCCGAGTGGTGGGACCGCCTGCCGCTGCCCCCGGACGCCGCCGTGCCGGCGCGGGCCCTGGCGCTGTGCATAACCGAGCGGTGGCAGGAGGTGCTGGACCTGCTCTCGCGGACGGAGGCGGTGTGGCGCACGAACCCGCACACCCGGCTGATACCCGAACTGGCACAGGCCGTCGCGAACATGGTGCAGGGCCGGACCGACGTGCTCGCACGCAACCTGGCCGCGCCGCCGGAGCCCAGCCTTCCCACGGAAACGCTGTACTCGATAACGGCCGGGTACGCCCTCCAGTTGCTCGGCGCCGCCGACCTGTCCGGTGCCATGGCCCTGCTGAAGGACCGCACCGTGCCACCCGAGGCGCTTCCCCCCGGCACCCGCTTCCTCCTGCTCCAACTCCAGGGCCGATGGGACGACGCGCTGGCGCTGGCGCGCTTTATGGTCGCGAAGGACCAGACGTTCATCGCGGCGCCCCAGCACCATCAGATCGCCGCGGGGACGGCGGCCATCCTGGTGGCCAGGGGCAAGCCGGTCGGCGCCGCCCGCCTGATCTCCGGCGAGCGCGGGAACAGGAACGGCACCCTGGAGGTCTTCCTGAACGTCGCCGAAGCCGAGGTGCTGCGGACCATGGGCCGTCCCGACGCGGCCGACCACACGTTGCGGCGCGGACTGCGCGAGGCCGACGCGCGCGGCTATGTCTACGGAACCGACGAGCTCGCCGCCGCCCTTGCGACGGTCCGGGCGGAGACGGGCCGGGCCGACGCGGCGGCGACCTGTCTGTGGCGCCTTGAGGAGCTCGCCGGGCGCACCGGCAGCGGACGGACCCGGCTGCTGTACCTGCTGGCATCCGCCCGGGTGCTGGGGCAGGGCTCCGGCACCGCGCGCGAAATGCTGCACGAGGCGGTGGACCTGGCCCGCTCGAGGGGACAGCCCTTCGAGACCGCGGTCACGCTTTCGGCGGCGGCCGGAAACGCGGGTCCCCCGGAGCTGCTGCACGAGGCGTACGAACTGTACGGCGAGACGGGCTCCGTGCTGCGGCGCTTCCACACCAGGGCCGCGATGCGCGAGGCCGGGCTGACCGTCCCCGGCCGTAGACAGGCCACCGCCGAGAACGAGCAGTTGCTGGCCACCTTGATCACCGAGGGGCTCACCAACCGCCAGATCGCCACCGTGCTGCAGCTCAGCGAGGACGCCGTCGCCAACCGCCTGTCACGGCTGTTCGCACGCACCGGCCTGCGGTCCCGTACGGAAGTCGTCTCGGCCATGCTCACCGGCAACCCTCTGACCGCCCCGGACCACTGAACGGTCCTCGACGACGAGACACAGGACATCTTCGAAAATCAGCGGTACGGCTCGGCGAACACCTCCACGTCCCGGTTCGCCGCATTGCCCCATACCGCCAACGCCTCCCCCGCCCGCCCGGACCCGTCCGCCGCTCACACCCCGGCGGCCGGACCGTCGGGACGTCAAGGCCGATGCCACAGCGGACTCCGCCACCATCCCGGCGGACTTCTACGTCCCCTACCAGCACAGCGTGATTGCAGACTCCCCGCTCGAAAATGTCCCGCCGTGCGGAAAGTCTGCAGCGCTTGAGACAAGCCCTATCGCCCCAGCCCAGAAGGCATTTCCGCCTTCCCGCTCAAGACCCGGACGCCGCCGCCGATGAAACTCTGGGGTTATTTGCTCTTGGGGTGCGGATTGCCGAGGTAGGGAAACTCGTTCAGAAGGTCAGTGTGTGGCGCGAGCCCGGTGGGAGGGATGTCCCCGTCCGAGAGGAAGGAGAGACGGTAGTTGATGACGTCGTCGGTGAAGACCCGGCCGTTGGGGTATTGCGCAGGCTTCGCGGGGTCAAACACCAGCATGTCGGGCAGGATCCGGTCGGCGTCAATCGCCGCGATCGCCTCTTCTCGTGTGTAGTTGCCGGTGTGCCCCATGAGATGAACGAACTGATCGGTCCAACGATCACGATCGTTCACCGGCTCACTGGCGTTGTACTCCTCCTTCGTCTCGTCGGTGTTGAAGAAGCTGCTCACTGAAGGGTGGCCTGCACGGTCGGCATGGACGAGCTGGCCATTTTTCCGCACACTGCAACGGCCCCAGATGCGGATCTCGGGATTAGCGCGGATCTCACTCGTCGGCAGTTCCACGACCGTCGAGAACACGTTGGCTTCCGTGTTCGAGTCCACACCGGTCCACGGCGATTTTCCACCGAGATGAGGGGCGGTGAAGTTCCTGCCGCCGGTGGTATCGAAGAGGTTCTTGATCCCGTCGAAGTCGAAGAAGAAGGCGTCGCTACGACTACCGGCGAAGAACGTGTAGGGACCAGAGGTGACGCGGTTCGCCACGGTGCCGAACGACACCTCGGCGTCAGTGACGACCTTCTGTCCGACGGCTTCGGCCGAGCGGGCCTCATCGCCCTCTGCCATGAAGACACTGAATGTCTGACGGCCGTCCTGCGGTGCAGAAAACACGTAACTGATCGCCATGTCGGCGAGGCAGTCCCCGTCATTGTCGATGTTGAGACGATAGATGGCATCAGGGTGCAGAGCATCGGCATTCGGGTTCGCGTTGAGGATGAGCACCGTCCTCGCCGGGTCAGTGGGGGACTGAAACGCGTAGAGGTCACAGAGGTCGAGCCTTTGGTCCCCGAGCGGTGCGCCAAGGCTGAGACCGGTGAAGTGATTCGACATCCTGCATGTCCTTTCGCTGGTGATGGGCCTACCGCCAGGCGCGGCCAAGATCTAGCGCCGGGGAACGCGGGTGTGGTGTTCCCCCTAGGGCGGTTATCAGGCTTGATCCAGATATTGGAGCATGAAAGCTGTCAAATCGATCGGATTCACGGCTACGCAGGCTTCGTTCAGCTGCGGAACCCGCCAACGGGGTGGCCCGTCTGCGTGGCCGTCGCCTGCTCCTTCCCGGAGTGGCAGGTGACCTGCGTGGCGTCGATGTCCAGGGCCGGCCCGCGCAGGTCGCATCCACCGCAGCGCAAGGCCGGTATCCCTGTCCGGGCCTGGGCGACCTGCAGTACGGCGAACTCCCGGGCCGTGACGCTGGCCGCTCACCGTGCCGTGCTGCCTGGTCGGTGCCGACGAGCAGACGCCAGGCAGGGAGAGCGCAGGCGACCGGGCCGAACACCTCGCTCTGGTAGCGATACCGCCTATCCGCTCGCGGCGCGTGCCACGACGACGCAACCCCGGCAAGCCCCATGGGACAAGGGATACGACTACCGCCACCTGCGACAACGACTCCGCCACCAAGGCACCACCCACCGCCTGGCACGACGGGGAATCGAGTCCCCGACACACCTGGGACGCCACCGATGGGGCGTTGAACGGTCTATGGCCTGGCTCGATGCCTGCCGCCCGGCTCCACCGCCGCTACGAACGCAAGGCCGACCATTTTCTCGCCTTCGCCGGCATCGCCTGCACTCTGATCTGCCTCCGGCGACTCACCGGATGAGGGCCCCTACTGGATAGCAGGCTGGCGGCGCGCGAGAAGGATTCCCCCGAGCGTGCTCTCGGCTGAGCTGAGAATCCTGTGCGCCTCGACGATGAAGCCGGCATCGCTGAGCCAGGCGGACATGTGGCCGAGCTGACGACGATGGACGTACACCTTCATCGGGTGGCCGCCGTAGCCCTGCGTCTTCAGCCGCGCCTCATCACCGACGTGGAAGCTGAGTAGCAGCGAGCCACCGGGCCGCAACACTCGCTGGAAGTGCCTGAAGACCGAGCCGATCTCGTCGTCGGGGACGTGGATGAGCGAGTACCAGGCAACCAGACCAGCCATCGAGGCATCGGCGAGGTCGAGGTCCGTCATGGAACCGACCTCGAACCGCAGGCCCGGGTGATCACGCCGAGCCACCTCGATCATCCCGGGCGACAGGTCGATCCCGAACGCATCCACGCCCAGTTCACGCAAGTGGGCCGTGATCCGGCCCGGCCCGCATCCCACGTCCGCAACCGGCCCACCGCCGCCGGTTCGCACCAGGGCGGCGAACCTCGCCATGACCGCGCGTTCTTCGGGCGTTTCTGCCAGGAGGTTGCGAACCTGGTCCGCGTAGCTAGTCGCGACAGTGTCGTACGACGTCCGAGTGTCTGCTAACCAGCCTTCACCGTTCATTCCGATGCTCACGACGGCAGGCTACCCAACACCCAAATGAGACCACCTCAAAGCACCAAGCTCAGGAGTTGTTGTCAGCCGACAGGGGCATCGGCAGGGCGAGGTACGGCTTCGAGCGCGGCTTCCCGCGGCGGATCACTTGAACAGAGAGGGGCCTTGCCCTGATCGCCCGGATGGGTGGGTGGCTGTGCTTCACCAGGTCTCCCTATGTCTCCCCATGTCTCCCTGTGGCTAAGGGCCGTCCCGTGACGGGGTCGCGTTCCCGGCATCCTCGGCGAGCGTCCAGCAGTTCTCGTGCGGCAGCTCCGACAGCCCCTTGCGGGAGCACCCCAGCGCGGGCGGTCGTTATCGGCGGTGCCGTGGCTTCTCGGGCCAGTCCACGACGAGTTCCTCGCCCGGCGACAGGTGAGCCCAGCGCCTGGCCATGTCGCGTAGTACATCAGCAGCGGCAAGGATGTTCTGCTCGTTCACCCGGGCGTCGGGCAGCGTGGACAGGGCGTCTGTGGCCGCTGTGCGTACCTGCTCAACGGTAGTCATCCGCTGCTCGACGACCCCCTCGACCAGGCTGACCGCAATTCCCTGGCGAACCGGCGGACTTGTTGTGCGCACGCGGCTACTTCGGCGGGGCACGTTTCCCGGTCGGTCGGTCTACGGTCCGTACCAAGCCCTGCCCGGCTTCTCTTGTGGTCCGGCAGACCGGAGCCGAGCGGGCCAGGACGGCAGGGAGTCCCGGCGGTGCGGGTGAGCGGGTGGTGAGCGTGTGACGTGTGAGCAGGTGATGGACGGTTACATGGCCGAGGGGCAGCCCCTGGCCTCGGTCCGGAGAGCGCCAGGAGAGGCGTCGAGTGGGAGTCCTCCGTCCGTCCGGCCCGGTGCTGGGAGCTTGGCTCGGTAGCTTCGCCCGCGCGCGATTCTCTGGGTGGCGGCCTGCTCTTCCTCTCCGCCGTGGCGCCGATCCTGCTCTCCCCGGTCCCTCGCATACGCAGTTCGGCGCGGGAGGACGCCTCTTGAGCGGCACCGAGTCCCCTCATGAAGAAGGGTGGCCGGAGCGTTCCTCGGACCACAGAGATGCAGGTAGTTAGTGCTGTGACCGCATAGGTTCGCCGGGTTGAGCGATCAAGGCCATGATGAGGAGCGGTCGGCTTCTCCATCTGATGCCTTGCCCGTTACGGACCTCGGCGCGTTCGCATGGCCGGCACGGCACTAGGGTGAAACGGTGACCTCGCTGCCGGAAGACCCATCGCCACTGATCGGCGAAGACGACCGCGACACGGCCGTACAGCGCCTGCAGGAGGCGTACACCGAAGGGCACATCTCGCACGAGGAGATGGACGAACGCCTCCACCAGGTGCTCACCGCCAAGACGCACGGCGAGCTCGTGCCGGCTCTGGCCTCGCTCCCGGAGAAGAAGGCGGACACCATGTCCACGATTTCCGCCGCCAGCGGACGGATCCAGCGGCGCGGCGCGTGGCGGGTACCTCGGGTCCTCAAGGTTGAGTCCGCATTCGGAAGGCTGCACCTGGACCTGTCACGGGCGGTCATCGAGCATCCGGTGATCGACGTCGAGTTGCAACTCGGCGCCGGCAAGGCCAAGATCACGGTGCCTCGCGACGCGATCGTGGAGGTCGAGGATCTGCGCACCGTGTGGAAGGACCCGCGCTACAAGACCGGGCGGCGCCCCCGCCCCGGTGGCGGGCCGACGATCCGGATCTCCGGGGCCATGGAGTACGGACGGTTGACGATCCGCCACGCACGACGCTGAGGTCCAGTCCGGCACCAGGGCCCTCCTGCTTGTCAGCCCTCCCGCTGACCGGCTGCGCCGTCCCACCGTCACCGGGTTGGATGATCAGGCCGTGGTGGCGAGGGGCGTCCGCCCCGGTCCAGCCGTTTCGTACGCCCCCCGCGTACCGGCGACGCCGTCATCCGTGTCAAACGATCTGTCACGGACACCGGGAATCCCTCCGACCCGGTACCGTCCCCTCGCCACCGGGGGGAGTCATGTCGGATGCCCGGGTGGGTCAGCGGTTGGCGAGCAGTGCGAGTTTGCTGAGCCGGTGATGCGGCTCCCGTCGGGTGCGGCCCAAGTACTCCTCGCCGCTGGCGGGGTGGTGACATGCTGTGCCGTTTGGTGGCACGCTCGAATGCCGACTTGCAGCGCGTGATCGACCGGATGGTGGGATTCGATGGCATCGTGCGGGCCTCGACGGCGATCACGTTGGAGAATCCGGTGCCGCTCCGGATCACTCCACTGGTTCGCCAGGCGTCGCGGCAGGCGCCATATGGACCGCTGACCGCTGGAGAACCAGCCTTGAGGGAGCGACCGAGAAGTGACCTTCTGGGAGTACCTGGGCACCCGCTGCCAGCTGCTGCTGGTGGCCGCCTATCAGCACGCCAGCGCCGTCTTCCCGTGCATGGGCGTCGCCACGGTGCTCGGGGTCTTGATCGGCGTCCTCATCTACCGCACCGAGTGGGCGGGAAACCTCGCGATCACCATGACCGCAAGCATCCTCACCGTCCCCTCCCTGGCTCTCCTCGGCCTGCTCGTCCCGGTCGTCGGCCTAGGCGTCGCGCCGGCCGTCATCGCGCTGACGCTGTACGGACTGCTGCCGGTGGTCCGTAACGCGGTCGTCGGGTTACGCGGAGTCGACCCGGCCCTCGTCGAGGCCGCCAAGGGCATAGGGATGTCACTTTCGCCCAGCTGCTCAGGGTCGAACTACCCCTCGCCCGGCCGCCAATCCTCACCGGTGTCCGGGTGTCGACCCAGATGCTGATGGGCATCGCGGCGATCGCGGCCTTTGCCTCAGGGCCCGGGCTTGGCAACGAGATCTTCCGCGGGATCTCCAGCCTGGGCAGTGCGAGCACGCTCAACGAAGTACTGTCGGGGACGCTCGGAATCGTCGTCCCAGCCCTGCCGTTCGACGCCGGGTACGTGCTGATCGGACGGCTCACCATCTCACGGGGGATCCGTGCCTGACTCTGCCGAAATCGTCGAACCGACCTCCCCGACGTCCGGCGCCGCGGGCCCCGGCGGATCCGCCCGATCCGCCGGGCCCGACCGGCCGGCCGCCGCCGGCGCGAGTATCCGGCTGGACAACCTCACCAAGCGCTATCCGGACAGCCAAGCCCCGGCCGTGGAGGACGTGGCCCGGGACGAAGCGGTCGGCGAAACTGTGATCCTTGTGGGGCCCTCGGGCTGCGGCAAGAGCACCACCCTCAAGATGATCAACCGGCTGATCGAGCCGACCTCGGGGCAGATCACCCTCGGCGGCGAGGACGTCACCGGCATCAACCCCGTGGCGCTCCGCCGCACCATCGGCTACGCCATCCAGGCCACGGGTCTCTTCCCGCACATGACCGTCACCGAGAACATCGGGCTCGTACCGAGGATGGCCGGCCGGCCCCGCGCGAAGGTGCGGGACCGGGTCGAGGAGATGAGCAACACCGTGGCCGGCCCGAGGGCCACCGAACCGGCACTCGTGGAGGCGGCGCGCGGCATCGGGATGTCGCCGCTGCCTGCCGGTGCTGGTGCTCGGCTCCGTACTGACGGTCGCCATGGCGCTGATCATGGACTGGCTGGGGACGCTCGTCGAGTTGCCGCTACGCCCACGCGGCCTGGAGGTGGACTGATGCGCCTGGCCCAGGTACGGACGGCCGTCGCGGGCGCGGGCGCCCTGCTGCTCGCCGTCGCAGGGCTGAGCGGCTGCGGACTGACCAGCGGCAGCCCGCTGGCCGACTCGGTGCAGCCCGGCTCCATCGGGAAGGGGCGACCGCTGGATGGCGCCCAACTGACCGTGACCTCAAAGGAGTTCACCGAGCAGATCATCCTGGGCCAGATCATGGGGCTGGTCTTCAAAGCGGCCGGCGCGGATGTCCTGGACCGGACGAGCATCCAGGGCTCGATCGGTGCCCGCGAGGCGGTCAAGTCCGGTGCGGCGGACGGAATGTACGAGTACACCGGCACGGCCTGGATCACCTACCTCGGTCACACCAAGCGGGTCGTCGACCCGCACGAGCAGTGGGAGGCCGTACGCGAGGAGGACCGCCGCAACGGCATCACCTGGCTGTCCGCCGCCCCGCTCAACAACACCTACGCGCTGGTCGCGAACCAGGCGAATGCGCAGAAGTACCGGCTGCGCACACTCTCCGACGTGGCACGTCTGACGAAGAAAGACCCGGGCGCGGCGACGATCTGCGGCGGAAGCGAGTTCTCGGTGCGCGAGGACGGCCTGCCGGGCGTGGCGAAGACGTACGGATTCGCCCTCCGGCGCGGGAACTTCAAAAAGATGGACGACGGCGTCGTCTACACCCAGGTCGCCGAGGGCGCGGCCTGCGCCCTCGGCGTGGCGGCCACCACCGACGGCCGCATTCCCGAACTCAAGCTGAAGGTGCTGGAGGACGACCGGCACTTCTTCCCCAACTACAACGCGGCACCCGAGATGAACAGCGCCACAATGAGGAAGTACCCCGCCATCGCCGACCTCCTCACCCCGATCACCAAGCGGCTTACGGGGGCGGAAGCCCAGCGGCTGAACGCGCGGGTGGACGTGGACGGGGAGGACCCGCACGAGGTGGCGAAGGACTGGCTGGTGCGGGAGGGCTTCATCCGGGAAGGCTGACAGACGGATTCGCACGAGCATCCGACGAGCAGGAGGAGAGCGCCCTGTCGCCCTGCCGCTCGCGTAGAAGCTGCCGTCCGGAGGGCCGGGACACCATGATCCGAACGACGCGCCCTAGTAGCAGCCGTGGAAGTAGGTGGTGCGGTGAGTGCGGTGAGTGCGGTGAAAGGTTGCCGGATTCCGGTTGGGGTGGCTCCGCTGCCCAGCAAGACCCGGCGGTGGGGGGGATGCCCAGCGGTCCGAACTCACCGAAGGTGAAGGCTCGTTCGGGCCGCTGGGTGAGCGCGTACTCGATGCGGTGCCTGACGGCCGCGCCCGCGCGCGGCGGCGCCCTCAGCCCTTCGCTGCCGCACGGTAGGGGCGGAAGAACGCGCGCAGCTCCTCCGCGTAGAGCTCGGGCTGCTCGAAGGGCGCGAAGTGCCCGCCGCGCGCGGGCTCGGTCACCCGCACGACGTGTGCCGTGCGTTCGAGCCACGCCCGCGGTGGGCGGACGATGTCACCCGGGAAGAGTGAGAAGCCGGACGGCACCTCGACCCGGCGGGCGTGCTGAGCGGGAGGGATCGCGGCGTTCGCGCGGTACATGCGCATCGATGAGCCGATCGTCCCCGTGAGCCAGTAGAGCGTGACGTTGGTGAGGATCTCGTCCTTCGTGAAGCACCGCTCGATGTCGCCGTCACAGTCGCTCCACGCTCGGAGCTTCTCGACGATCCACTCGGCGAGGCCGGCCGGCGAGTCGGTGAGCCCGAAAGCGGCGGTCTGAGGCTTCGTGCGGTGCATGGCGGTGTAGGCGCCCTCGCTCCCGCCCCAGGCCACGGCGCCGTCGAGCCAGGCGCGCTCCTCGGGCGCGAGGTCCGCCGGGTCGCCGGTGAAGACGGGCAGGCCCGCGTCCATACGGTGGACGGCCACGACCCGGCCGGGGTGGTCGAGCCCGAGGTAGCGGCTGACGTGGCTGCCGATGTCCCCGCCCGCCGCGCCGAACCGCTCGTAGCCCAGGACGCTCATCAGCTGGGCCCACAGGCCGGCGACGGCAACGGCGTCGAGGGGCGGGCCGGTTGGGCGGTCGGAATACCCGTAGCCCGGCATGTCGGGCACGACGACGTCGAACGCGTCGGCGGGGTCGGCACCGTGCGCGCCGGGGTCGGTGAGGAGTGGGATGACCTTCGCGTAGCGCCAGAAGGAGTCCGGCCAGCCGTGGCTGAGGACCAGCGGCAGGGCGGGCCCGGCAGACGCGGCGGCCCGGTGGTGCACGAAGTGGATCCCGATGCCCCCGAGCGGGAACCGGAAGCGGGGAAGCCGGGCGAGCGCCGCCTCCTGCGCCGGCCAGTCGAACCCGTCCGCCCAGTAGGCGACGAGCTCGCGGAGGTAGGCGAGGTCGGTCCCGAGCGACCACCCGGCGTCCTCGGGCGCGTCCGGCCAGCGCGTCGCGCGCAGCCGCGCCCGGAGGTCCTCGAGCGCCGCGGGGGCGGTCTGCGGGGTGAACGGCTCGGGGCGGGGTGGGGCGTCCGGCATGGGACGCATGCTAGCGCGGCGGCAACGACCACCGGATCGGGATCCGTGCGCCTGACGCGCGCGGCGTGGCGGATGATGCGTGGACGAACGGCACGGCACACGGCGAAAGCCGTCGCCTGGCCCGGCCCAACACGGCCGTCCCCGGCTGAGGGTGACGGCCCGACACGGTCGTGCCCGGCAGGACGGGGGTTCCGGCCAGGGATGACAACACGTGTCCTCCACGCCCCTCAGCGAACGGGCGGTGACGTGAGCAATTTTGGCGGTCAGGGTGTCGCGAAGCGCTCGGCAAGGGCACGTAGTCCTGTCGCGAAGATGCCGTCGCGGAAGGAGACGACCAGTGCGTCGGCGTCAGAAGCCTCACAGTCGAAGACCACCGACCAGCACACGAACGCTTCGCCGGTGGTGGTGAGCGGCAGGACCTGCAGGATCGCGCGGTAGAACCGCACGGCGTAAGGGGATTCGACGATGTCGTAGGTCAGCGATCTTTGGTGGTCATCCAGCGCGACGAGCGTTTCCACAACCGTTGCGCCGTCGGCCATGAGCAGGGAACGGACGCTGCCGACGCGGTCAGAGGCGCCACCGTCGCGCAGGTCGCTTCGCGCGACAGCGGGCTGCCAGGCCGCGAGGGAGCCAAAGTCGCGTACGGTGCGCCACACGGCCGCGGCGTCACCCGGGACAACCGCACTGGCGAAGGTTTCGGGCATCAGTGTTCTCCGGTACCGGTATGCGAGTTGGGGCGGGGCGACCAGCCGGTAACCAGGGTGCTCCGGGGCGGTGGTAGCTCTCGGGGTGATGGGGCTGGGCAGTTCGGTGTTCATGGCGCCGGGCTCGCGTGATCGTGTGCCTGTCGGCGCCGCTGCCGTTGCGGAGACGGGGCGCCCACAGTGCTGAGGGAGTCGCGGATGCTCTGGGCGGTGGCGCAGGCGTGGGTGCCGTCCGCGGCTCAACGAAGTGGTAGCCGTGCATGGCAAGGGGACGGCAGACCCGGGCGCTGATTCCGCACGGGCCTCCTGTCACGAAAGCCGTGGTGCGGTCCGCGTTTTGCCTGGTCATGCCGCCAACGTTAGGAGCAGTGCGGGCGAGGTGGGAGGGTGCGCCGCACCTACCCGGCGGCCGTCCGAGTCGCGTTACCGTCCCTGTCGTGGACCGCGAAAACAAGCTCGGAAACTATCTGCGCGCCCGGCGCAATGTGACGACACCCCGGGAGGCCGGGTTCCCCGACGACGGCTCACGGCGGGTGCCGGGGCTGCGGCGAGACGAGGTGGCTCTGCTCGCCGGGGTGAGCACCGACTACTACATCCGTCTGGAACAGGGCCGCGAGAGGCACCCCTCCGAGCAGGTGCTCCAGGCGATCGCACGGGCCCTGCGGCTCGACGACGACGCTGCCGCTCACCTGTTCCGGCTCGGCCTGCCCACACCCGCACGGTCTCCGGCCCCGGCCAGGACTGTCAGCCCGGAGCTGCTGCGGCTGATGGACGGCCTGAGCGGCGTACCCGCGTTCGTGGTCGGACCGTCACAGGACATCCTGGCCGCCAACGCGATGGCGCAGGAGCTGTACCGCGGATTCGCCCGCTACGACAACCTGCTGCGGATGATCTTCCTTGATCCCTTCGCCCGCGAGCTCTACGGCGACTGGGACAAGGCGGCCGACATCGCCGTCAACAACCTGCGCGCCTCGTCGGCGCAGTTCCCCGATGACGAGCGTATCGAGCGTCTCGTTGGCAGCCTCGGCGTCCACAGCCCGGCCTTCGCGACCTTGTGGGCACGCTACGAGATCCGCCCGCGCACCCACGAGGACAAGCACTTCCACCACCCCCAGGCAGGCGAACTCCACCTGCATTACGAGGCGCTGGCCATCACCAGCGCTCCCGGCCAGCACCTGTCCCTCTACAGCGCGGAGCCCGGCAGCCCCAGCAGCGACGGCTTGATCCTGCTACGCCGCCGGGCCGAGCAGCACACCTCCGCGCAGAAAGGAACAGCCATCGATGACCGACACCCTCGCTGACGCCTCCGGAAGCTTCCACATCGCCGGCAAGAAGATCACCCGCCTCGGCTTCGGCGCGATGCGCCTCACCGGACTCGGCGTCTGGGGTGAGCCCGACGACCGCGACGCATGCGTCCGTGTGGTGCGCCGCGCCGTCGAACTCGGCGTCCAGCTCATCGACACCGCCGACTCCTACGGCCCCTGCGTCAGTGAAGAGATCATCCGGGAAGCTCTTCACCCCTACGCCGACGACGTGCTCATCGCCACCAAGGCCGGACTCACCCGCAACGGACCCGACATCATCGAGACGGATCAGGGAGTGGTGCGCCTCGGCCCCAAAGCCTGGCCGCCTGTGGGACGTCCGGAGTACCTGCGGCAGCAAGCCGAGATGAGCCTGCGGCGGCTCCGCCTGGACCACATCGACCTCTTCCAGTTGCACCGCGTCGACCCGAAGGTCCCGTTGGCAGACCAGGTCGGTGAACTCAAGAACCTCCAGGACGAAGGCAAGATCGTGGCGATCGGACTGTCCCAGGTGACGATCGACCAGATCGAAGAGGCACGCGAGACCGCCGACATCGTGACCGTCCAGAACCGCTACAACCTCACCGACCGCAGCTCGCGCGACGTCCTCGACCACTGCGCCCGAGAGGGCATCGGCTTCATCCCCTGGGCACCGGTGGCCGCCGGAGCACCCGCCCGTCCGGGCGGACCACTCCATCGGGTCGCCGCCGCGCACGGCGCCGGCCCGTCCCAGGTCGCGCTCGCCTGGCTGCTGGCCCACTCCGAGGTCATGCTGCCCATCCCCGGCACCTCGAAGGTTCCGCACCTGGAGGAGAACCTCGCGGCAGCGACGCTGCGCCTGAGCGCCGAGCAGGTCGACGAGCTCACCAACGCCGACCGGGAAACGGTGCAGCACGTGCTCGACGACGAGACCGCCGCCCTCGGGGCCCAATACCCCTGGGCCCGGATCGAAGAGGTCCGCGCGCTTTTCGAACGGACGGCCATGGCCCGGGAGTTGCCCCCCTTCTTCACCCCGGATGCCTACTCCCGGCACCTTGTCCGGCACGCGGAGGCGCGCTCATGAACAGGAACATCCGACGGGTGGGAGTGGTGGGCGGCGGTCAGATGGGGGCCGGCATCGCCGAGGTGTGCGCCCGCGCCGGGCTGGACACCGTCGTCTGCGAGGCGGACGCGGTGGCCGCCCGTGCCGCCCGGGAGCGGGTGGCCGTCTCCTTGGAACGCGCCGTCCAGCGGGGGAAGCTGGACCGGATCTCGGCGGAGGACGCGCTCACGCGTATGGTCTTCACCGGCAGCCTGGACGACCTCGCCGACCGGCAGCTCGTCGTCGAGGCCGTCGTCGAGCACACCGAGGCGAAGACGGAGGTCTTCACCGCCCTCGACAAGATCGTCGAAGATCCGGAAGCGATCCTGGCCACCAACACCTCCGCCATCCCGGTCATGCGCCTGGGCATGGCCACCCGGCGCGCCGACCGCGTCCTCGGGCTGCACTTCTTCAACCCGGTGCCCGTGCTGCCCCTTGTGGAGGTCGTCACGTCCCTGCACACCTCACCGCGTGTCACCGCGTCGGCCGAGGAGTTCGTCAGCACGACACTGGGCAAGACCGTGGTCCGCTCTCAGGACCGGGCCGGCTTCGTCGTCAACGCCCTGCTCATCCCCTACCTCCTGTCAGCGATCCGGATGGCCGAATCCGGCTTCGCCTCCGCCGCCGACGTGGATGCCGGGATGGAACTGGGCTGCGCGCACCCGATGGGGCCGCTCAAGCTGGCCGACCTGATCGGCCTCGACACGGTCGCCTCCATCGCCGCATCGCTGTACGACGAGTTCAAGGAACCCCTCTACGCGCCGCCTCCCCTGCTTCTGCGCATGGTCGACGCGGGGCTGCTCGGCCGCAAGACGGGCCGTGGGTTCCACACGTACGACCGGGGTTGAGGGACCCGGGTCAGGTCGGGGCTGAGGGGCCGCGACTGCTGTGGTGCGGGGGTGCGGGGCGCCTGACCGGGCGACTCCGTACCCCTGCGCGCGGTGCTCCGTCCACCGGCCGCAAGCCCATGACCCGGGAGGCGGTCGCGCGGCCGCCCCGGCGTACGTCGATCCCCCGGCCCGCGCGCGGTGCCGGGCCGGGAAGGGAACGCGATCATCCGCGACACCCTTGCCCAGCGACCGGCCCGGTTCGGTGAACCGCGCTCGGCGGTGACCGGGTGCCTGGTACCTTCCGGGATGTGTCGCGCGGACGGTGTCAGTCGTTCGGTGCTTCGCGGGCCTTGCCCGTCACCTCCGGTGGGGTGGAGTTCGAAGCTCGCCGGTCGCCAAGGCTCGCAGGGCCCGGCCGTCCGTCGCCGAGGTGGTCGAATACGTCGAGGGCGACCCGGGTTTCGAGGTCGTCCGGGCCCACGGTGCGTCCCAGGCGCGCTTCGGCGCTCTTGACGCGGTAGGCGACGGTGTTGCGGGCGATGTGGAGCTGTTCCCCGGTGTGGAGCAGGCTGCGTCCCGAGGCGAGGTAGTGGCGCAGGGTCTGGCGCAGGTCGGCTGTGCGGGAGTGATCGGTGGCCAGCGGCCCCAGGATGTCGTGGACGAACCAGCCGGCCTGTTCGGTGTTGGCCGTCATGAGCGCGGCCAGGCGGACCTGTCGGTAGTCGCACAGATCGCTCCGGCCGCTCTGCCAGGCGACTCGTGCGGCCTCGCGGGCGCACAGGTGGGTGCGGCGCAGTCCGTCGATCGCGTGGGCCGGCGGGCCGAGGGCGCCGCGTACTTCCGGATGCCGGGACAGGGCGGTGCGGAGGTACCGGGCCAGGTCGTCGCCGGGTTTGTGGTGGGAGCCGATCCAGAGCCAGCTGACCGCCCGGTCCACCGGTACGGCCAGGACCGAGGCTTCGTTGATGGTGCGAGCGATCCGGGTGGCGACGGCGGACAGGCCGGGGTTGGGGAAGGCGCCGTCGTCGCCCGGGACGGTCCACAGGATGCAGGCGACGTGATGGCGGTTGAGTGGATAGCCGAGGACTCGCTCGGCGTTCTCGTGGGCCTCGGCCGTGAGGTGTTCTCCGGCGAGGATGCGTTCCAGGACGGCGAGCCGGGCGGCTGCCGTGCTGTTGCGCCAGCGTTCCCGTTCGAGGATGTACTCCTCGGCCATCGCGGAGGCATGGACATCGGCGTAGTCGAACAGCAGCTCGCTGACGCGCTGGGTCTCGGCCAGTCGGTCCGGTGCGGCCTCGTGCCGGTCGATGGCGCGGGTGAGTTCTCGTGCCAGGTAAACGTGTCCGATCCTGGTCGCTCGCAGCACGCGGTCGAGCGGGATGCCGCGCCGGGCGAACTCATGGTCACTGTCGATGGCTTCCGCGGGCAACACCTCCCGGCCGGGCTGCACGCCCTTCAGCAGGGCGCGAGGAGCTGATCCGCTCCCCGGCACCCCTACACCCGCTCGTCGCTGGAAGCCGCCCCCGCTCCACGCACCGCGGCACCCGTCACCGCCACCGGGGCCCGCGTCGTCCTGGAGGCCCGCGGCCTGCGCAAGAGTTACGGCGAGCGCACGGCGGTGGACGGTGTGGACCTGCGGCTGCGGGCCGGCGAGTCGCTCGGTCTGGTCGGCGGCTCGGGCTCGGGCAAGAGCACCGTCGCCCGCCTCGTACTGGGGCTGTTGCGGCCGGACGATGGGGAGGTCCTCCTCGACGGCGCGGCGTGGTCCGCGCTCCCGGAACGCCGGCGCCGCGCCCGCAGGCACCGCATCCAGCTGATCCAGCAGGACCCGTACGGCTCGTTCGACCCCCGCCTCACCGTGGAGCGCATCCTCACCGAGGCCTTGCCCCGCGAAGCCCCGCGCGCCACCCGGGTGGGCGAACTCCTCTCCCTGGTTGGTCTGTCGGAGCACCACCTGTCCCGCCGGCCCCACCAGCTCTCCGGCGGCCAGCGCCAACGCGTCGCGATCGCCCGCGCGTTGGCGCCCCGACCGGCGGTGCTGGTGTGCGACGAGCCGGTCTCCGCACTGGACGTCTCCCTGCAGGCCGAGATCCTCGATCTCCTCGACGGCCTGCGCTCCCGCCTCGGCCTCGCCCTGCTGTTCATTTCCCACGACCTCGCGGTGATCCGGCACATCAGCGACCGGGTGGCAGTGATGCGGAACGGCAGCTTCGTCGAAGAAGGCAGCACCGAGAGGCTGTTCGGCGCACCCGCCCACCCGTATACGAAGGAGCTGCTGGCGGCGTCCCCCGGCCGGGCCCGGGAGCGCGGCGACCGGCCGGAGACCGAGCAGACCTGACAGCGCCGGCCGGTCGCGGGACGCGGGCCGAGGCATGGTGTGACGAAGACTGGCGGCTTCCGGCTGTCGGATTCTGGTTCTCGTGCACCACCAGCACTCGGGTGCTGTGGGCGGGTAGGACCTCTTCATGGTATTTCGGTAGCGACTGGGCGGTACCGACGATGCAGAGGTGTGCGTGTGAGAGCGGTGCGGAAATCCGGGGTCGGCGGCATGCTGAGAATCCGTCCGACACCACGGTGGGTCGTTCCCCTGTTCACCATCCTCGGGGTGGCGCTCGTCCCCTGGACCCTGTACCTGGCGTTCACGCTGCCCCGGCGAGCCACTTTGGCCTCCTACGACGCACCGTGGGTGGGATTCGACATCGGCCTGGCCGCCGTCATTCTGCTGACGGCGGTGCTCGCCCACCGACGACACCGGCAGGTGAATCTCGCGGCCGTGGCGGTGACGACCATGCTGGTGGTCGATGCCTGGTTCGACGTGATGACCACGCCCCGTGGGGAGGCGGGCGGCATTCTCGTCGCTCTGGCCACCGCCTTCCTGGTCGAACTTCCTCTTGCGGTCCTGTCGTTGTGGATCGCGTTGACCGCCGGCGACCTGACCGGCACCGAGCTCCCACACCCGCCCGGCCGGGCAGACCGTGCCCAGCGGGATTCGCCCTCGGGTTCGCCGGATCGGACAGACTGATGCCATGAGTGCTATGCAGCGGCACCGTCGGGTCGCGTCCTCGACCGGGCGCGGGCCTTCCGGCCGTCTGCCCCGCTCCCCACCTCGCGCGGCGGACGGCCCAGTGAGAGGCGAAGTCCAGAAGGCCGCCTCCATCACCGATGGCTGCACCTTGACGTCGTGTCAGGGTCAAGGTCCGGGTGCGGGTGCGGGAGCCACGGCGGCGTTTCCGGCTCGCAGGTGAGCGTGCTGACAATTGTCCGAGAGCGGTCCGCATGACGTTGCCGCCATGGCGGCATCGCGTCCTCCATCAGGCCGCCGGGTGCACGTACGACGAGGCCCCTTATTGCGGCTGCCGCACCCCACCATTGGGATGACTTCGCCCGTGCAGTTGCCCTGCGAATACACACCTACAGCCCTGTACAGGGTGGAATTGCCCCTTGGGTCACGGGCTGTCTCGCACGGTGCATCGCGACGGGATTCGCTCGCCCGGTGGGCATTCCTGGTGGGCCAGGTGCGGTCACGGTGTTCATGGCTCCCGCGTCGGTTGCCGGGACGCCCGCAGCCATCCGCGGCGGGTGTTCCCTCGCCGACGTGCACACGGACGTTCAGAGGGAGAGGACACTGCGTGAGCGTGCAACAGGTGGGCATCGTCGTCCACGAAGGGCGTCCCGCCGCCGTAGCGGCCGCCGATGTCGTCCGACGGTGGTGCGTGCGGCAGGGCGTCGGCTGCGTCGCCATCGACGTGTGGAGTCAGGACGAGCAACGGCGGGATGCGCGGGAGGAGGTCGATGCTGCCGGTGGCCCCGACCTGATCGTCACGCTCGGAGGAGACGGTACCTTCCTCCGCGGAGCGCGCCTGGCCGCACAGAACGACGCTCTGGTCCTCGGCGTCGACCTGGGCACCCTCGGGTTCCTGACCGAAGTCCCGGCCGACGACGTCGAGTGCGCGCTGGACACCGTCCACCGCGGTCAGGTGAATGTCGAGACCCGCCTGATGCTGACGATGCGGGCGTCCCGGCCACTGGGACTCCCCGAGGGGATGGAAGCCCTCCTGCGCTACGGCCGGGGCCCCGCGCTCCCGCCCCCGCTGGTGCGCCCCGAGTGTGCCGTCGCCCTCGACTGGGGTGTGGCCCTCAACCTGACGGCCCTCAACGACATCGTCCTGGAAAAACTGGCCCGCGACCGGCAGGTCTCCCTCGGCGTGTACCTCTCGGGCCAACTGCTCGCCTCGTACTCCGCCGACGCCGTCCTGGTCGCCACTCCCACCGGATCCACCGCCTACAGCTTCGCCGCCGGCGGCCCTGTCATCTCCCCCGCGGCCGATGCCATCGTCTTCACCCCCGTCGCCCCGCACATGACCTTCAACCGCTCGGTGGTCGCCGCCCCCGACGAGGCCGTTGCCGTGCGCGTCCTGGAACACTCCGGCCGCGCGGCGGTGAGCGTCGACGGCCAGTTGCGCGGCGTCCTCGATCCAGGGGACTGGATCGGCGTCTACGCGGCTCCGCGGCGCCTGCGCGTCGTGCGCCTCGGACCGACCGATTTCTACGGCCGGCTGCGGGAGCGCATGCGCCTGACCGACGCCCCCGCAGCAGCCGACGCCGGCATCACCCCCCTGTGGCCCCACACCAGCCCACCCCCCGCAGATCTCGCGCACCTCCGCCTTCCGCACCTCCCCCTGGACGTCGACTGAACTGAACCCCGCCCACCCGGCCCCGCGGGCCCACACTCCGCACCGGAAGCGGAACCGTGCGGCACAGGAATCCTGCCGGGCAATCCGGGCCCGAGGTATGACCTTCCTGACACGCGCTCCACGGCTCCGACAGGAACTCGTGGAGAGCAATGTCGCCCGGAACGGCGTGCCCGGGATCCTCCTGGTACGGATGTCGATCGACAAGGTCGTGGCGATCAGCGGCGTAGCCGACTGAGAGAGCAGATGCGAGGCAATGGCGCCGGCTTTGGCACCTGCGTCAGGTGTGCACAGGCGGATGAGGTCTGTACGCGCGCAACCAGTGGGCATCGCTTCCTCGATCCTTTGGCTACGGCTCCGCTAATCCGCCTCCGTCATCGCCGGAGACGTGTTGCGCCGACCGGGCCGCGATGTCCTGCAATGCCGTCAGATGCGCTTGCAGCGCGAGGTGTCCGTCACGGCTCAAGTTCAGCCAGGTACGAGGGGTCTTGCCGACGTAGCCCTTCTTCACCTCGACGAATCCTCGTTTGCTCAGCGTGCTGATCTGTTTGGACAGCGCCGAATCCGACAGGTTCAGGGAGTCGCGGACGAACTTGAACTCGGCCCATCGTGTGGCCGCCAGCAGTGCGGTGATCGACAAGCGGGTGGGGTCCAACAACAACGGGTCGATTTCAGGAGCGGTCATGGGCGTCCCCGAGTTGACCGAGGCGCTTGAGTCGCTCGGTCTGACGGTTGGACTGGAACATCGTCGCCAGCCCGAGAGCAAGCCCCATCAGCAGATGCCAGTAGGGGATGTGGGTCAGGATCACGCCAAAAGTCAGGAAAACGACGGCCGCGACGCCTATGAAGGTAAACGTCCGCTGGCGAGAACGCTGCTCCGCCAACCCCGGCGGGATGATCCCCCGCACCTGCAACCCCGGAGGAAGGCCGAGCAGGCTCCGCCCCCATCGCGTGTACTGGCCGACGAGAAACGCCACTGTCAGGGGCGCCAGAACCCCGAAGCACCATGGCCACCACCGTTCCAGGTGGAGTAGCGGCAGGAGGTCGGGTGTGGCGAAGACCAAGAACAGATGGGTACCCCAGGCTATCGAGAACCAACGGGGCTGACGTTGTGCGTCTATCGCCTGGTCACGTCGCCGCTGGACGTCATCAAGGGCGCGGGCTGCGTGTTGGGCGTCGGGTTCAAGGGGCACGGGCCACCTCCGGGCGAGGTCGTAGGAGTCAGCGGAAGCACTTTCCTGAACGGAAAGCTACCAAGCACTTTCCGCTGAGGCAAGTGCTTGCCTCAGCGAAAGAAGAGGGAACACCGGGAGAGCCTCGACTGCCGTCCGAGTGCCCCTCACAGGCGACCGCAGCAATGACGCCGAGGACCCGAACACCCGCCGCACACCCGGGGTGCAGGGATACGCGCGCCCCCGTCCACCGCGCCGTGTTCGCGCGAACCTGCCGCGGGGGCATACGCGTTGGGCCCGACCACACCGCCGGGGGGGCCGCCCAATGTGCCCGACCGGTCGGCCGTGAACCCGGGTAGCGACCCTGGACTCACCCTGGACTCGATCGGGGTGCGGGTCTTCGCCTGTGCCCTGGCATGGCGCCGGCATCAGCCAGAAGGCGTCCGGAGATCTACTCGCCGGACACCGGACCGGAGATCGCCCCAGGCGCTCTCCCTCGGGCGACCTCACGGAATCGCAGTGGTGTGCCCCCGTCACGCTTCCGGAAGAACTTCGTGAAGTCGCTGGGGTCGGGGAAGCCCAGTCGGCGGGAGATCTCCGCGGAGGTGGCGTCGGTGTGGACCAGAAGGCGCCGGGCCTCCAGGAGGATGCGGGCGTCGAGGTACTGCCTGGACGTGGAACCGGTCGCGGCCTGGGCGGCGCGGGTCAGAGTACGGACGCTGTAGCCGAGTGCGGCGGCATAGTTGCTGACGTGGTGGGAGTCTGCGAAGTCGTTCGCCCGACGCCGAACCGGTGTCGGGCCCGTGACCGCCACGTCAACTGCCTGTCGGAGCACGAACGCCACGCGCTCATGGCGCTGTTGCCTGCTCGGTCAGCAACTCAGCCGTCTTCGGCCGACCCTGAAGCCGACCCGCGCCGGCCCGAGCGGGACCACGGCCAGGATCTGCGTCCAAGAGGTGGCGCTCATCTCCGGCACGGCGACGAACGTCGCCGTGGAGTACGTCCAGCCGGGCGAGAACTGCGCAGCCATCTTCCCCGCGACCAGACCACGATCAACGATCGCCGTCGGACGAGCCGCAGCTCACCGTGCACGAACGCGCTAGCCGTATGCCTTCAAGGCGTTCCGCAGCCTCTCCTCCGGCCCGTGCACGAACAGCGCCCGCAGTCCGCTCAGGGGATCGCAGAGGTGGATATGGTCGTCGTCATCTTCATCGGGATCTTCGCCGTACTCGTCGTCGTCTCCCGAGTCGGGTTCGGGCCCCGCCACCATCGGGACGTCGTACAGATGGGGTTCGTCGGAGGGCTGCGGGCGCCGCCTCCACACGGCACCGCACTGCCGGACCTGGACCTCCCCGAAGTACCAGGCCGCGCCCACCAGGAACGGGTCGTCCTGCGAGGCCGAGATCTCCTCGTAGGTGCGGAACAGCCCACGCACCAGGCCTTCGAGCCGGTCGAGGGACTGAGGAGAGAAGTCCCACTCGGCGGTTCCTCCGCCCGCTTCCTCGGCCCACGCGGGGAAGGCCTGCCGCCGTTCGGCCAGCCAGGTGTTCAGCCGGTAGTTGTCCTCCCAGTCCGGACCCGCCAGGTCATCCGCCTCCTCCAGTTCCTTCAGCTCCTCTCCCGTGACGGGCGGCAGGGCCGGTGTCTCCAGATGTTCCGGGCGGACCAGCGGCCACAGCGCGGTGGGCCAGGTCGGCTCCCCCCAGACGTACTCCCCCTCCGGGACGCGGTCCGGGAAGCGGTCCACCACGTCGCGCAGACTCTCGCCGGCAACGACGGCACGCAACATGACGGGGAGAAGTTCGGCGTGACCGTCGTAACGGAGCCGCTGGTTAACGAATACGGCGCCGGCCCAGTAGCCGTCCTCCGCGTGCCAAGTGCCGGGCGGAGCATCGGGGTTGACCCCGCGGTACTGCCACTGGGCGCCCTTGCGCTCGACGATGCACTGACCCACGTACCAGGCGGCCATGACCCAGAACGGTTCGTCGCTGGCCTCGTAGTAGTCCTCGACCGTCGGGAAACTCTTGCGCAGCAGCACCTCCAGCCTGTCCAGGGACTCGGGGGTGAAGTGCCAGCGCTCCCGGCCACCGGCTTCCTTGGCCCACCAGTTGAGGTAGTCGAGCATGCGGGCGTTCCGCCAGCGGTACGCGGTGTCGGCGGCCGTGAGCAGGCACCCGTAGTAAACCCACGGCGTGGGCACCCGCTTCGGCCACCACTCCGGGTGCTCCCGCTGCCGGGTCCTGACTGCCTTGCGCAGCAGGCGCGCGACTGTGGCGAAGACCCTCCCGGTCCGCTCCGTTACGGCCTGACCGACGAGAAGGAGCGGAACGACCGGTTCAAGGCCGAGGACAGGGTCCGGGCACACCACGGGCAGCCCATCCGTGCCCACGCTCTCGTCCCAGTCCCAGCGCCCGCCTGCTTCCTCCAGTAGCGTCTCGCCCAGATAGACCGCGACGGACTCGATGAATATCGCGTTCGAGTCACTGCCGTCGTCGCCTTTGCAGAAGTCGAGCAGGTGCTCCTCCAGCTCCGGCAGCTCACGGGCGCAGTATTCGTGCTCCCATTCCTCGTAGGTGAACTCGTCGAGGAACCGGTCCATGATCTCGTGCAGGCACTCGATCCACAGGTACAGCTTGTGGGCGGGAGAATCCTCCGAGGCGTGCCTGCCCGCCATGTAGCCGTCGTCCGCCATGTAGCCATCCATGTAACTCCCCCATGTAGACATTCATGAGGCCCGACCGCAGTAGCGCTTCGTCAGGGTCTTTTGGTCGTGTGGTCTATGACGTCGTGCGCTCTGTGACGTCGTGTGGTCTATGACGTCGTGAGGTCTATGACGTCGTGAGGACTGTGACGTCGTGTGATCTGTGGTGGTGCATGCTGCCGTTCCTGGATCCAGGGGAAGGTTAAATCGTCCTTGCCGTCGGCGTCATCGCACGCTGTCCGGCAGTCCCGGCCGGTGATGCGGGAGCCCCTGCACCTCAAGTCCCCGTACCTCAAGTCCGGTATAGAGAAGCGGAATCGGCGGAGTGGCTCAAGGGCGGCAAGGCTCTCCGCATCGTAGGTCTGACCCTGCCGTTCGACGGCAATTTCCGGCTCCCAGGCGAGAGCGCCATGGCAGCGAAAGCAGACACAGCTCGCTGCCTGGCAAGTCCGCGATCATCGCCAGTACTGCTGGACTTGGCCCCTCCCCCAGAGCGCGACGTTCTCGCCGACGGGCCGCATCTTTCGGCACCTGGCACCATGTGCAGCCGGAGGGAGCCACGAACACGATCGCGGCCAGGACCTCGCAATCGCCGTACCGCCGCCGTCCACCGCCTTGAGGCCGTACCGGAGCCACCTCCACCACCCGCTCGAACAATCCCCCACCGCCCCTCGGGACGAGATGACGAAGTGTGGGACGGGCGGTCGAGCCGGTTCTGCCGTCGTGCCATCGGCAGTATCACGGCCCTGGGCTCGGGAGCATCGGAGCGTGGGTTCGCGCACGCGTACTGGTCATACTCGGTGCCGCCGGTGAGACCCTCAGCCGTGGTAGGCGGCGGTCGCGAGCCGGACGAACGAGCGGATCAGCGGATTCGAGTCGCCCTCGTTCCATACCGCCACCACGCGGCTCGGCGGCATGTCGATCAGCGGCACCACGCTGAGCCCCTCTGCCGGCTCGTGGTCCAGGAGAGTCATGCCGACCGTGCCGTTCCAGAGGACAGCTTGCTGACATTCCTGGACGGCGCGCACCACCGGACCCTCGCGAGTTTTCCCGCCGTTCCAGTACGACTGCCAGGCTGGGTCGGTGCCCTCCGGGAAGACGAACCAGCGGCGGTCGGCCAGGTCTGCCAGCTTCAGGCTGTCGCGGCGGGCCAGCGGATCGTCGGCGCGCAGCAGCGCTCCCACCGGGTCGGCGCGCAGCTCGTGCACGGTCAGGCCGGCCTCGTCGAAAGGCCCGCGGGTCAGGGCGACGTCGACCAGTCCGGCGTGCAGCCCGCAGGTGGGATCGGTCAGGTCGGTCTCACGGATGCGGACCTCAACGCGCGGGTGCCGCCGGTGGTAGGCGTCGGCCAGCCGGGTTGCGTCCGGGTCGGTGCTGTCACCCAGGATGCCGACGGTGATGGCCGCGTCGCCGGCCGCCGCCGCCACGCGTACGCGTACCCGGTCGGCCTGGTCGAGCAGGGCGCGCGCCTCATCGAGCAGTACCGCCCCCACCGGAGTGAGGGTGACACCGGCGGAGGATCGGTCGAACAGCGCGGCGCCGACCTCGGTCTCCAGCAGCTTGATCGCCCGGCTCAGTGGCGGCTGACTCATGTGCAGCCGGGCAGCGGCCCGGCCGAAGTGGAGTTCCTCGGCAACCGCCACGAAATAGCGCAGCGTGCGTAGCTCCATGGTGCAACGATACCCATACGGTATCGAGGTCGCTGAATGGGTCTTGGACAGTCGCAGGCCCTGGCAGTGGAATCGAGGCATGACTGACGATCTGAAGGCCAGTGAGCCGATTGCCGACCCCGCCGTCTCGGTGGTCGGTCCGGGCGACGGTGAGACGATCTTCCTGGGCACCACGCGACTGCGCGTCCTCGAAGACGGCAGCAACACCGGGCACCGCCTCGGGCTCGCCGAGTCCGTCCTCGCGCCGCACACGCCCGGACCGCCGCAGCACCGTCACGCCCAGCACGACGAGGGTTTCTACATCATCTCCGGCACGGTGCGCTTCACGGTCGGAGAGAAGGACTACGACGCGACCGCGGGCACGCTCGTGATGGTCCCGCCCGGAGCCCCGCACACTTTCGCCAATATGACCGACCAACCGGCCGTCATGCTCAGCACTTTCACACCAGACCTGTACGTGCGGTACTTCCGAGAACTGCAGGACATGATTGCCGGCGGCCAGGCTTTGACCCCACAGGCGAGCATCCAAACAATGAGCCGTTACGCCACCGAGCCCGCTACCGACTTCGCCTAGGGCGGGTCTCCTTGGTGCTATGAGGGACCGCGCATTCCGTGGATGGTGTGGACGCGTGGCTGGAACCGATCAGTCCGGGCGAGCTTGCCGCGCGCCTGCGCGAGGTGGAGGCCGAACGCGAAGCACTGCAGATCACGGCCAAGACCATCCGCGCGATGGCCGCCAGCCTCGACCTCGAACAGCCACCGCCCCCGGTCTGCCGGACGGCGCGGCCTATCAGCAGATCATGGCGTACACGACCAGGAACGACGGCCGCTGCGCGCCCGTGACCTGTGTCTGGCACTCGATCTCCCGGTGCTGCCCAAGCACGTCGAAGGCACCCGCGGGAAGCTCAAACGCCTGGTCGGCCTCGGATTCCTCGACGAGAGCGAACCCGGATTGTCCGCACAGCCCCGCCCATAGGCACGCACGGCCCCCGCCGACCAGTGACCCTGATCAAAACCAAGGCGCAAAACGGTCGAAGACCCGCTTATTTCCCTCTCAGTGCCCGACGCCGACCAGGCCAGGCACCAGCATGTTTGCCTGGGTCATGCCCCCAGGTCCTCCGTCACGGGCAGGCACTCGGCGAGCAGGTCGACGACGTCGCGCCAGGCTCGCTGCGCGTGCTGTGGGTGGTAGCCGACGCCGGGACGCACGGTGTGGTCGACCGGCGGGTGGTGGAAGGCGTGCAAGGCGCCGCCGTAGACCGCGAGGCGCCAGTCGACACCCGCGGCCTGCATCTCAGCGGTGAACGCGTTCCGTTGCGCGGGCGGCATGATCGGGTCTTCCGACCCGACCCCGGCCCACACCGGGCAGCGAATGCGCGCCGCCTCGCCCGGTCGGCCCGTGGTAGTTGCGTTGACTGTCCCGATCGCGCGCAGGTTGACGCCATCGCGCCCGAGTTCCAGCGCGATGGCGCCCCCGGTGCCGTAGCCGACGGCGGCTATCCGGTCGGGGTCGGTCCGCGGTTCGGTGCGCAACACGTCGAGCGCCGCGTGGCCGATGCCTCGCATCCGGTCGGGGTCGGCGAGCAGCGGCATGCAACGGGCCAGCATCTCCTCGGGGTCGCCCAAATAGCGCCCACCGTGAAGGTCGAAGGCCAGCGCTACATATCCCAGCTCGGCGAGAGCATCGGCCCTGCGGCGCTCGACGTCGCTGAGCCCCGTGCCCTCTGGTCCGAGCAGCACCGCGGGCCGGCGGTCGACACCGGCCGGGAGCGCGAGATGCCCGATCATCGTAAAACCGTCGGCCGGATACTCGACCGTACGCGTCGTAATCGTTGTCATGAGTCTGGACTGTAGTGATCGTCGGGCCCGGTCCGGCCGGTGTTCTGCCGCTGGCAGAACAGCCCGGGTATCCCAAATACGGCGAGGGCTCACAAGAACCGTCACAAACCCCGTCCCCACGGCAGCACTATCGGATCACCTGCCCAGGCCACGGTGTTGGAGGCTGACCCTCGCAGCAGGATTCTGGGGTATACCGGTCCGCTCCTGTGAAGGGCGTCACCAGCTAGTTCACCTCTGAGCCACGGAGACCGCCGGGTCGCGCTCAACGTCGCACTCATTTGCTTCGTTCAGTTCCAGCGGCAGCGTTTGTCTGTGGGTTCGGACAGTAATTGGTGATCTTGGGGCTCGTGGATGTTCACGAGAATTGGGTTCTGCCACGGATCTTGGGGAGTGGTCACGGTGGGCGATGCCGCTGTTCGAATCGAGGTAGGGCACAGGCAATGGCGGTTCGCCGTCGTGCCCGCGCCCCGGACTGCCTTGGCTCAGCCCAGTGCGTCCATCAGGGCGGTGACGTAGGCATCCAGCCGCTCCTCCACGGCTCGCGTCGTCAGCTCTGTCCTCCCTGCCTCCCGCCATGTCTGCGCCACCAACTGCACTTCTTCTGAGAACGCCAGCCCGTCCCGCACCTGCCAGTACAGCCGCTCGCTCGCGGCCGCTGCCAGCACCCCGCCGGCCTCCTCATACGCCTCAGCGAACCGCAGCCCCCACGCCGGGCCATGCAGCAGCGCGAGATTGGTGGAGCAGTGCGCGACATCGAGGTCCGCCGGGCCCCAGGAGGTCGCTGCCCAGTCGACGACGCCGGTGATCCGGGGACCTGCCGGCGTTGAAGGCAGCACGTCGAACAGCACGTTGCCCGGTTGGAAGTCCCGGTGCAGGAATCGCCCTTCATAGGGCGGCGCGGGCTGGCGGATCACGTCGATCGCCGCGGCCCATGCCGCCGCATCGGCGCCCTTCGGAGTCACCACGGTGTCGGCGGTCGTCAACGCCACACACCCCCGGGGCCGCTCGGCGGGTCGCAACGCGTGGATCGCCACGAGTTGACGGGCCAACAGAGGGACCCGCGTCGCCAATCCCTCATCGTCGAGGACCGTCCGGCCCGCCAGATGTGTCATAAGGAGCGACGGATACTCGCAATGCGCGGCGGTCGGATCAACCGCGACCAGTCCAGGAGCTCGCACGCCGGTCCCCGTGAGCAGGGTCAGGGCGCCGGCCTCCCTGTGCAGCCAGTCCTCGGCGTGCTCCACGTTGACGAAGGTCCGCAGCACCAGGTCGCGGGTGCCTCCGTCCCGCCTGCCGATGGTCAGTCGCCGCATTTCGGCGGTGATGCCGCCGTGCAGCGCCTCGGTTCTGACGATCCGTTCGCCGACCTCCAGGTGCCGGCTCACCCAAGCCAGTGTCAACGGTCGGACAGCCGCCGCATCATCGTGATTGGTCACCGTGCCACCCCATCATCCTACGACGGCACGCGCAAAAGCTTTTCGTCGGAGGCGATGGCAACCCTGCTCACTTCCTCGTGCTCGCTCAACGGCACGTCTCGCAGCTGCCGCAGACACCGTTCAGGCACCCGCATCGAGCCGTGGCCACACCAGGGCGTGCGCGGCCTTCTTGCGCTGGGCCCGTCGGCCGGCTGGTTCCGGGCGAAAGGCGCCGGGGCCGCCTGCGGGATGCTGGAAGGCGGCTCGTCCGACATCGGGGTGCGCAGGCACTCGCGGTGGGCGCGACGCAGGTCTCCACGGCCCGGCCCAGACCCTGCCACAGGTGGAACCGGTCGGCGACCTGGAGAGCGTCGAGGGCGCCGAGCCGGGCGCCTTCGGCGTAGGCGCCGGCCCGGTCCTGGCAGATGATCTCCACGCCTGGGTGGGCGGTGAGCCAGGCGGCCAGCGGTCCGGCCGTGCGGGTCGGGAGCACATCGACCACGCGATGGGTTTCTCCGCAGGTCAAGACGGTGGAGTAGATCTGCCCCCGGCGGGTCGCGAAGTCGTCCACGCCCAGCACGCGCGGCGTGCTGGACAGCGGGTCCGCAGCGCAACGACCCTGCGGAGCAAGGTCATCCGTCCCGCGCTAATACCCAGCTGGCTCGCCATGCGGGCGCCGGCCCGTCCGGCGAGCCCGAGCCCGACCCGTTCCAAGCGACCCGAAGCCACCATGATCTATCTCGCCAACCGCGCCGATGCCGGCCGTCTGCCAACAGCAGCAACGAAAACGACTGGGTGAGACGTCCGCTGACCAGCACAATGCCGTGGTGACCCGCTTCTCCTGCGCGCAATGTCATCGGACGCTGACCGGCGAACTCCGAGAAGTACCGCTGCCGCCACCGGTCATCCAGGACGAGCCCGGAGACCGCTTCATCCCACCCCGAATGCCCCGCGGAACGTTCGCCGTCAGCACTGAGATGAGCGGGTTCGTACTTCATCCCGACGATGTCCACGGCACGACGCTGCATACCGCCCCGGGGCGCCTCGCCGGATGCTGCCGACTCGACGGGCTTGACGGGCCCAACCTCGTGTGCGAGCAGTGTGGGGCCGAAGTGGCGACCCGCCAGTCCGACTGCTGGTCTCAGCAGCAGGTGATCCTCGCCCCGGACCAAGTCGCCAGCAGCAGCGAGAGCTCATCCTCGAAGCCGTGAAGGTTCGGCACGACCTGACACAGTCGCCGGAACATGTGTGCTTTGCCGAAGGACTCGTTGGAGGCGATCGCGACGCTGTTCTTCTCCTCGCGTTCGATCAGGACCTGGAAGAGGAAGAGAAGTTCGGCACCGTGCCGGTCGAGTTCCATGTAACCGAGTTCGTCGATGCAGAGGAGATCGACGCGGCCGTAGCGGGCGAGGGTCTTGTTCAGCTGCGTCTCATCGGCAGCCTCGACCAGCTCGTTCACCAGCTTCGTGGCCAGCGTGTAGCGGACGCGGTAGCCCTTTTGGCGGCCTCGGTGCCCAGGGCGATGAGCATGTGGGACTTGCCAGTGCCGGAATCGCCGATCAGGCAGAGCGGCTGACTCGCGGCACCGTGCTGCGGCCGGTCGACGCCCTCCCAGAGCCACAGCCACGGACTCCGCGGGTAGTTGGCGTCGACCAATGTGCGATGCGCAAGCGCCGGGTCTATGTGACCGTACTGGTCGACGTCGAGACCGGTCGGCCAGTGGACCTGTTGCCTGACCGCGAATCGGCAACGCTCGCAGCCTGGCTCAGCACATGTCCGGGGATCGAGGTGGTCTGCCGCGATCGCGCTCCGTTCGTCGCCGAAGGCCCCGAGCCGTGGCGCCGACGGATCTGCAGGTCGCGACCGTTTTCACCTCTGGCGCAACCTCGGCGAGGCCGCCGAGCGGTGCGTATCAAGGCATCGGGCCTGACTGCGGCGCCGGCCGCTGAGGCGAATCGCCCTCATCAGACTCGCCGGGAACGTCCCGCGCTACCAGCCGACCTCTCCCGTGGAGTCGAAAAGCGGCCCGCTCGGCCCACTCACTGAGAGGGCAAGCTGCGCTCGCCGCCGTGGGACAGGACGACCTCCCCAGCCTCCACACCCTCGCCGCAGGCATCGACCGCGACCGCGACGCCGTCATCGCCGGCCTCACGCTCTTCTGGAACTCGGGTGCGGTCGAAGGACACGTCAACCGGATCAAGATGCTCAAGCACCAGATGTTCGGACGTGCTGGCTTCGCCCTCCTGCGAAAGCGAGTCCTGCTCGCGCCATGACACGGACGGGCTGTCTGATCAGAGGCCAAGCCGCACCGGCCCGACTGGAACACCAGAGGTGATCAATGCAGTCAAAGAAGTCGCAAGGTCGCGGGGGGAGAAGAGGTCGGCACCTGCATATGAAGCGACTTCACGTGGGTGCCACCACTTCAGACCGTCCACCGCCCACGTCGGGATCACGGGTGACGTCGAGGACATGCATGCCCTCCACGCCGAACAACTCATCGGTCCGAGCCCGCCACGACGCGCCGGCGCCACACGTACGTGACGCACGCGAGGCCCTCTCTTGATTCAGTTGCTTGGGCGCTGCTGATCTTGGAAGGCCTCGCTCCGTCTCGCCCTCGCGCCACGCCGTGGATCCGGACACCGCGAGACGGCTCACCCAGGCTCATCTGGACCACTCACCCGGGCTCGTCCGAGAGAGCCAAAAAAAATCGGCCGGCGATGTCGAAAACCCGTGACTGGCTCCGTCCCCGAGGTGAACGTGACCAAAATAGGTCGCACCAGCACCGAGGAGAACCACGATGGCCAAGTACTTGCTGCTCAAGCACTACCGCGGCGCCCCGGCTGCAGTGAACGACGTGCCCATGGACCAGTGGACGCCGGCGGAGATCTCGGCGCACATGCAGTACATGCAGGACTTCGCGGCCCGGCTTGAGGGGACCGGCGAGTTCGTCGACGGTCAGGCGCTCGCTCCCGAGGGGAGGTGGGTCCGGTACGACGGTGAGGGTCGCCCGCCGGTCACCGACGGCCCGTTCGCCGAGACCAAGGACCTCATCGCCGGCTGGATGGTGATCGACGTCGACAGCTACGAGCGCGCCGTCGAGCTGGCCGGGGAACTGTCGGCCGCCCCTGGTGCGGGCGGGAAGCCGATCCACGAGTGGCTCGAGGTCCGCCCGTTCCTGGCCGCGCCGCCCACCATCACGGAGTGACCTCTCAGGTGAACGAGGTCCTGCTCCGGAGCCTCACCCCGAGCGTGCTCGGGATCCTCGTCCGCCGCGGAGTCAGCTTCGCGGCGGCCGAGGACGCCGTGCAGGACGCGCTGGTCGAGGCGGTCCGCGTCTGGCCGGCCGACCCGCCGCGGGACCCGAAGGGCTGGCTCGTCACCGTGGCCTGGCGCCGGTTCCTCGACGCAACCCGGGCGGACACCGCCCGCCGCCGGCGGGAGGACCTCGTCGACGAGGAGCCGGCGCCCGGCCCCGCACCCGCGGTGGACGACACGCTCCAGCTCTACTTCCTGTGCGCCCACCCGTCGCTGACGCCGTCATCCGCGGTCGCGCTCACGCTGCGCGCCGTCGGCGGGCTGACCACCCGCCAGATCGCCCAGGCCTACCTGGTGCCCGAGGCGACCATGGCGCAGCGCATCAGCCGGGCCAAGCGCACCGTCTCCGGCGTGCGGTTCGACCAGCCCGGCGACGTCGCCACCGTGCTGCGCGTCCTCTACTTGGTCTTCAACGAGGGCTACTCCGGCGACGTCGACCTCGCCGCCGAGGCCATCTGGCTCACCCGGCAGCTCGCGGCCGCGATCGACCACCCCGAGGTGGCGGGGCTGCTCGCCCTCATGCTGCTCCACCACGCCCGGCGCGCCGCCCGGACCGCGCCCGACGGCAGTCTGGTGCCGCTGGCCGAGCAGGACCGGGTCCGGTGGGACACCGAGTCGATCGCCGAGGGCGTCGAGATCCTGCAGGCGGCCCTCGCCCGCGACCGGCTGGGCGAGTTCCAGGCCCAGGCCGCCATCGCGGCACTCCACGCCGACGCACCCACCGCCGAGGAGACCGACTGGGTGCAGATCGTCGAGTGGTACGACGAGCTCGTGCGCCTGACCGACAGCCCGGTCGTCCGGCTCAACCGCGCGGTGGCCGTCGGCGAGGCCGACGGACCGCGCGCCGGCCTGGCGGCGCTCGCGGCGCTGAACGACTCACTGCCCCGCCACACCGCGGTGGCGGCGTACCTCCACGAGCGCGAAGGCGACCTCGCGACGGCGGCACAGCTGTACGCCGAGGCGGCCCAAAAGGCACCCAACCTCGCCGAGCGCGACCACCTGACGCGCCAGGCCGCCCGACTCAACGCCCGCCGGTGTCGCTGATGGGTCGCGCTCGGTTCCCGCATCCCAGCGACGACCCGCCCCTGCCCGGGGAACGATGCGACCTTGCCCCGGCAGACGCCAGAAGCTGACCGTCTGACCGGGGCGCAACCCACCCCGCCCCCGACGACATCCAACGTCACCACCAGCGACGCTCAGCCGACAGGGTGACAGCCGGAGCCGCTCAGGACGCCAAGGTCATCCCGTGGCAGGTTTCTGGCGTATCCGGGTCATGCCCGATACCCGCCCTTCGCTGACCTGGAGTGCGATGCTTGCCCCTCTGAGCTGCGGAGACACTGACCTGGTGCATCTTCAGGTTCCATAGTGACTTGGCGGGTAGGGCTCTCGTTCCTTTCGATGCGCTGCCATCGTCGGCATCTCGCCCGAGGCAACCTCGCGGGCGATCTCGGTTTCCTCCGCTTCGTACAGGGTCCCGGGATTCTCGCGTTGCCCCGTAGGAAGGCCTACCTCCTGTCGATCCTGCAGAGTGCGCCTCTCAAGTGCTTCATCATCAGGTCGCCGCGGCAGGCCTCTTCCATGGCCGCCCCCCGGGTTCCCTTCGACTGCTCGGTTGGATTTGTGATGATGCGCCATGCGTCCTCCTTCGTGAAACCGCGGCCTGGTTCCGCCAGATCGGCGGAGACCTCGCGTCCACCCTTGCCGTCGAGCCTCTTCACGCATCTCCCTGGCCGGGTGCTGACGGTGGCGCGGCGGCTCAGATCTCCCTCACGCCCCCACCCATCCGCTCGCCGGCGGGCCGAGGGCAACCACGGCCTCGTCCGTGTACACCAGGAACGTCAAGGTCTGACGAAAGTACAGCTCGATCTGAGTCTCGTCGTGCGCCGTATAGCCAATCGCCAGATCCTCACCAAGTTTCAATTCAAAGTCCCCGCCTCGTGTGGACAGCAGGCATGCCCCGTCGAGTGCGGGCGCCCAGATCAGGTGGCCGTCCAGCATGCGACCGAGATGAGCCGCGATGGGATAGCCATGATCAGAGGTCTCGTTGACCGCTGTGTACGCAGCGGCGCCCAGCAACAGTGAATACGGTCCTCCGACGCCGGCCAGACGGAGAGTCGTCAGAGCGCGGCTGACGGCATCCGGGAAGTCGCGTGGATTTTCCGGGAGAGTCAGAACTGGATTGGACGTGCGATCACGCAGGCCATCGATGCCCGCTGCTTCATATCCGTCGAAAATCGCCCGGTCTTCGACGAATGCCATGGCGCGTGCTGCGTCCTTGACCGGCTGCCAGTCGGAGTCCTTGGCGCCGCGATCGACATCGTCAATCGCGGCGCGTCCCACCTTGAACGGCACGCGGAGTTCCACCAGGGGCTGTGCTTCGCGTAGTTGTGCAGTGACACCCTCCGCCGGCCCCTTGATGCTGGACAGATGACCTGTCCCCATCGCAGCGGTCTCGGGGCCGTCGGGGCCGGAGACATCCACAACTCGCCGACCTGCAAGGTTGCGCCGGAAGGTGCGGCGCGCCTCGTCTTCGATTTCGGCCCACGCCTCGGGCGTGATCGGGGCGAGCTCGCGATGCAGGTTGTTCATGCCGTTGAGCGTGGTCATGGTCAGACTCCTTTTAGGCTGCCAATCCCCAAAGAACCGTCACTCGCCACTGCGCTGCCGGGCGCAGCAGGAAGCTCGTCCAGGAAGTTGGCGGTCGGCACATGAAATAGGCACCCGGTAACCGCGGTCGAAAAATCTAGGATCCGGTCATGCCGGCCGGGGCTGTCGCCGAGAAACATATTCTTCAGCATTTGCTCGGTCACGAGCGGAGTGCGCGCGTAGCCGATGAAGTATGTGCCAAACTCACCCTGCCCGACACTGCCGAACGGCATGTTCTCACGAACAATCTTGCGCTCGTTCCCATCCTCGTCGGTGATGGTGTTGAGCGCGACATGAGAGTCGGCAGGTTTGACGTCATCGGGGAGTTCAATATTTGCCAGCTTTGTCCGTCCGATAACTTTTTCCTGTTCGTCCGACGGCAGAGCATTCCAGGCCGCCAGATCATGCAAATACTTCTGAACAATCACATAGCTTCCTCCCTTGAAGTCGGGGTCTTCATCACCAATGAATACGGAGTCGACTGCGAGCTCTCCCCCAGGGTTCTCACTACCGTCCACGAAGCCGAGCAGATCGCGCTCGTCGAAGTACTTGAAGGCGTGCACCTCGTCGACCACGGCGACCGCTCCGCTGAGCCGCTCCGCAATCAGCCGGGCCAGTTCGAAGCAGAGGTCCATGCGTCGGGCTCGCACGTGGAAGAGGACGTCGCCAGGTGTGGCCGGAGCTCGGTGGCGCTGGCCAACCAACTCCACGAACGGATGCAGTTCTCGAGGCCGCGGCCCGCTGAAGAGCCGGTCCCAGGCCGCCGACCCAATACCGACGACGCAACTCAGTTTCTCGTGGGGTGCGCGGAAGGCGACCGAGCGATGCAGAGCCGGTACATCTTGGAGCAGGTCACGGACCGTGCCCTCACCGCCTGGTGCGACAGTGACCACAAGAAACACGGTGGCCCTGGCCGGCGGGACAATCACGGGCTGTGACTCAACCATGGAGCCTGCCTCCAAGTGGGATACCTACCGATCGAACGTATGCACTAGCCGCCCACCCCGCAGGACGCCGGACGGCGGTTGCCGATGAAGCGCATCCGCCTCCCTTCTTCAATCCTGCTGCGTGCCGAAGCAAACCGCTCGAGCACGAAGCGAACCCGCCGCTCACGCACGAGCCCCCACCGGGAGCACGGTGAGGGCGATTCGTGCGTGAGTTCGACTCGGTCCACTGCCGCCGAGCGCGCCGCTCCAGACTCATGGTTCGAGTTGAGCGGCACGGCTGGATCAGCCCGTGACGATTCCGGTAACGAGATTGATGGTGGTCGCCAGGATGCTGGTTCCGAAAACATAGGAAAGCAGCGAATGCCGAAGCACGATCGCACGGATCGTCGTACTCGAAACGTCGGTGTCAGAGACTTGATAGGTCATGCCGAGGTTGTAACTGAAGTAGAGGAAGTCCCTGTACGCCGGCGCACGCTCGGAGTTGAAGTCGATTCCACCCGCGGGCTTCATGTAATAGAGGTATGCATAGCGGGTGGCGTACATCAGGTGCAGTGCGGCCCAGGCCATGAAAACGCCGGCGAGCGCGGTTGCCGCCGCGGCGTGGCCGGCGTCGGACTTGCCAAGCAGGAGCAGCAGCACAATGGCAACCAGTCCGCACAGGGCAGCCATGACGACAGTCAGTTCCTCGGCAGCGGGCCGAAAGTCCTCGCGGCCGGAGTTGTCGCGGGTGGCAGTGGAATCCATGGGCCACAGCACGATCCAGCCTGCCACAACGAAGACCGTTTCTGTCGCGGCAATTCCGGAAAGGATGCCCAACAGCGTGCCGGTCGGCACTGCGACGACTACGCCGATCACCGCTCCGAAAACCACCGCGCCGGCGAGTCGGGGAACCGCCGACAGTGGCAACCAGGTCCTCATGACCACAACATTAGTCGTCTCGTCGTCGGTCGCCCTGGCGAAGTCCTCAGCAAAGACCCGCGGTGGTTCACGTGGGCCGGGCGCCTTGTACGGCGCCTGATACAACAGCAGCTCTGGGGCTTTCGAGCCTGAGGTGTGCCGTCACGCCGTTGTCCCCAATTGGGCGTATGGCGAAGGTTCTTCGGGATGTAGCTCTGCGGGGGATCGTGGTGATCGATTCATGGAGCTGAGATACACGTGCACGCAATTCCCGTCGTGCTGCCATGGGGGATCCGGTACTGGACCGTGGTGGACGACGACCTTGTGGTGGTCGCGATCTTCCGGCTCGGCCGACCGGCGAGGGACCGGCTGATCATGCTGCTGGCGACGGTGAGCCTTCGCCCAGGGCAGGTCGCCGGGCTGCGCCGCTGCGATCTGCACCTGGTCGACTCGCGCTCACTGGGTGCGACACCGAGGGGCCGCATCGGCACGTGATCCGACGGCAGAACATCAACGGCGCCTGGTCGAAGGCAAGGAAGCCATGGGTGATGCCGGTGGACTTCCTGATGGTGCAGGCCGCCCCCTTGCGGCATCACACGGCATCACATGACGTCGGATGGCGCGGCTTGGCACCATCCGGTGTCACCTGGCACCGCCCGGCGCCATGCCACGCCCCCAAAGCCAAATGAGCACGCATGGCGCCACAATGACTCAGGTCGCCCCCTCCCCCATTCGCCAGCTCAGAGCAGCCACCCCCAAGCCCGCCCCACATGAGGCGCCACCCAGGCTTGCGCATGGCGCCACAATGGTGCCATCATGACGTCATGGACCTCACTCCGTATGTCGACACCCTGCGTCGCGAACTCGCGGTGGCCGCCGAAGCCGGCGGGGAAGATGCCCGCGAGCTGGCCGAGCGGCTCACCGCTCCTCTGGAGTCGGCGACCCGTCTGACCATGCTCCATGTGCTCTCCGCCGCGATGGACGAGATCACCCGCGAGCTCGCCCCCGGCTCGGTCGACGTACGGCTGCGCGGGCTCGACCCCGACTTCGTGGTGACGCTGCCGCCCGGTGACAGCGGCCCCCCGGAAGCAGCGGCCGCACCCGCCGAACCACTCGCGGCGCCGCCCCCCACGGACGGCGACGACGGTGGCACCGCCCGCGTCAATCTGCGACTGCCGGCCCACCTCAAGGCGCGCGCCGAGGAGGCCGCGAACCGCGAGGGCCTGTCGGTCAACGCGTGGCTGGTGCGCGCCGTGTCGGCCGCGGTCGACGGCGGCACGCGGCCACGTACGACGGAGAAGACCCACACCTTCGGACAGAACTTCAAGGGCTGGGTGCGCTAGCCGCGCCCGCACCCGAACCCGCACCACTTCACCCACACCACGTCCCCACCAGCGGGGACGACCATGCGACCCAAGAGGACGGGACAGCCATGCCTTCTTTTGACACTCCCGAACCGATCTCGGCCACGGCTCACGTGGAGGCCGGTTCCATCCAGTTCACCGCGGGCGATCGCCTCGACACGGTCGTCGAGGTGCGGCCCCGCGACCCGCAGCGGGATGCGGACGTGCGGGCCGCCGAGCAGACCGAGGTGAGGTACGCGAGCGGCGGCCTGACCGTCCGGACGCCCAAGCAGCGCTATCTGCTCGGGCGCACCGGCATCGTCGACGTGACGGTCGGCCTGCCCACCGGCTCGCGCATCGACATGACCGGCGCCTGGGCCCAGGTGCTCGGCGAGGGCCGGCTCGGCGAGGTCCGGGTGAAGACCTCCTCGGGCGATGTACGCCTGGACACGACCGGGCCGCTGCAACTGACCGCGTCGCACGGCTCGATCACCGTGGACAGCGTCGAGGGTATGGCCGAGATCACCACCAGCTCCGGCAGTCTGCGTGTCGGCCTCGTCGACGGACCCGCGATCCTGAAGAACTCGCACGGCACCACGACCGTCGGCACCGCGACCGGGGAGCTGCGGGTGAGCGGCGCCAACGGCGACATCGACATCGCCCGCGCCGAGGGCTCGGTCATCGCGACCACCGCGCACGGCACCCTGCGCGTGGCCGAAGTGGCCCGCGGCACCGTCCAGTTGGAGACTTCCCACGGCGCGATCGAGGTCGGTATCCGCGAGGGCACGGCCGCCTGGCTCGACGTCAGCTCGGGCTACGGGCAGGTTCGCAACACACTCACCGCGTCCGAGTCCCCGGAGAAGGCCGAGGACACCGTCGAGGTCCGCGCCCGTACGCGGTACGGCAATATCGACGTCCTCCGCGCCAAGCCCTGAGCACCCCCACACCCCCGCACCATCCTCAACTCACCCCATTCTGCTGATACTTCAGCCTGCGAGCGGGATGGCGCCATCGCCCCTTCTGTCATGCGCACGACCAGACAGGCCCCGGCCCGTAGTCGCCCCCGCCGTCTGACCGCAACAACCGCCGCGAGAGGTAATCCGATGAGTCAACCCGTTCCCATCCCGCACGGCCTCCCCATGGAGCGCGATGCGGGCCCCTTCGACCCGCCCCGCCAAATCACCCGGCTACGCGAGGCTCGCCCTGTCAGCCCCATGGTCTTCCCCGACGGTCACGAGGGCTGGATGGTCACCGGCTACGACGCGGTCCGCCAGCTCATGGCCGACACCCGGTTCAGCTCCCGCCAGGACATCGGCGTTCTCCATGTGCCGTACGAGACACCCGGAATGCCCGCCGCTACCGAACCGTCCCCGCAGATCCCGGGCGTGTTCATCGCCATGGACCCGCCGGACCACACCCGGCTGCGGCGCAGGCTCACCGGCGCCTTCACCGTCAAACGCATGAAGCAGCTCGAAGAGCACATCAAGGACGTCGCCGAGCGGCAACTGGACGAACTGGCGTGCCTTACCCCGCCGGTCGACCTGGTCAAGGAGTTCGCGCTGCCGGTGCCCTCGCTGGTGATCTGCGAACTGCTCGGTGTCCCCTACGCGGACCGGGAGACCTTCCAGGTCAACTCCGCCAAGTTCCTGGTCAAGGACCTGCCGCTCGACGAGAAGATGGCCGCGTACGGCGCACTGACCACGTACCTCTCGGAACTTGTCACGCGCAAACGCGCCGCCACCGGCGAAGACATACTGTCCGACCTGGCCCGCCATGACGACCTCACCATCGAGGAGCTGACCGGCATCGCCTTCCTGCTGCTGCTCGCGGGCCACGAGACCACCGCCAACATGCTGGCACTGGGCACCTTCGCGCTCCTGGAGCACCCCGAGCAGCTGGCCGAACTGCGCGCCAACCCGGATCTGCTGCCCGATGCCGTCGAGGAACTCCTGCGCTACCTGTCCATTGCCGACATCTTCTATCGCTACGCCACGGAGGACATCGAACTCGGCGGTGAAACGATCGGCAAGGGATCGACCGTCGTTGTCTCCTTGCTGGCCGCCAACCACGACGCCCGGCGCTTCGACAACCCCGACACCCTGGACATCCACCGCAAGGCCCGCGGCCATCTGTCCTTCGGCCACGGCATCCACCAATGCCTCGGCCAGCAACTGGCCCGCATCGAGATGCGCGCCGGTTTCGACGGACTGCTGCGTCGCTTCCCGACCCTCAAGCTCGCCATCCCCGCCGGCGAGGTGAAACTCAGGACCGACATGAATATCTATGGCGTCCACGAACTGCCGGTCACCTGGACGGAAACGGCCCGGTAAGACCGTCGGCCGAGCGCGTCACCTGTGTGGGAACGCACCTTGAGAGGTCCCGGTCGACGATGGCGGTACAGAGCCACGGGTCGGTGAAGGTGCGGGCCCACTCGCTCAACGCCGAGTTGCTGTTGCAGCAGCTCGGCGCCGCGCGAGGGCCGCCCCCAGATCCGGCGAACTTCCAGGTGGGCGGCCCAGTTCGAGATGCCGTTCGAACCCGGGGCCGGGTCGGCCCGCGCAGCGCGAGCTCAGCCTCTGGAGGTCTCGTCGATGGCAGGCATCGGTTCCCCGACCGGATGCCACCTATGGAGAAAACTGGCCTGCCGGCTGACATCGACGAGTTCGATGCGGGCACCGATGCTGTCCATGCGGTGGTAGGCGAACGGCCGACCGAGGGGACAGCCGGAGAAGTCCACGGGCATGCCTTCCTTCTCCAAGCGCCGGGAACCTTGTCGGACATCGCTGGACCAGAAGCCCATGTGATCGAATCTGGCTCCCTGGGATCCGTCCCAGGGGCTGCCTGCGGGTCCCTCGATGAGTTCGATGAACGGCGGCCCGCCCATGCTGAAGACGATGCGGTAGTCCCACTCGCCAAGCCGGTCGGACACAGGATCACTCCACTCAACCCCAGCCGAACGCTGAAAGTCCCGCATCGCTTGCTCGACGTCCGGGACCACAAAGCACACATGGTAGAAGGCAGTCATCCACCCATGATCGGACACCCCAGCTCAGAGGGTCCAGGAGATAAAGAACAGGCGTAGTGCCTGTTTGCGAAGCTCTGCTTCGAGTTACCCGGCTCAGGAATCGTACGAGCCAGCCCCCGGGGTTGAGACCTGTAAAGCCTCCTCCTGGCTGATCGGCGCTTTGACCAGGGGTGATCGGGCGGCGGTGCCGTGGTGTCGGTGGCATATCTATTGGGGGCTGTCGGTCCGGTGTCGGTGGCATATCGGGGACTGTCGGTCCGATGTCGGTGGGGTCCGGCACCTTTCGAGAGGTCCTGCCGGGTGCCCATCCGGCTGTGGGTTGGGGAAGGGAATCTCTCGTGCATGACGTAGTGATCGTGGGCGCCGGCCCGGTTGGTCTGTTCCTTGCCTGCGAGCTTGGCCTCGCGGGCTGCTCTGTCCTGGTGCTTGAGCGGGAGCCGGTGTCCCACTCCCCGTTCAAGGCGAAGCGGCTCGGGACGCGGGGCCTGTCCCCCGCGTCGGTCGAGGCGTTCTACCGCCGCGGGATGTTGCACCAGCTGCTGACCGCATCGGGCGTCCACGACGATCCCGGCGCGGCCCCCGACGCGCACGAGCCGTCACCCCCTCGGGGCGTGGGCCATTTCGCCGGCATGGTGCTCGATCCGGCTCAGGTCGACGTCACCGCCCTGCCGTACCGGCTTCCCGGCCCGGCGATGGAGGGCATGCTGACATACCTCGAAGCGGTCGAGACGCTGCTGTCCGAGCAGGCATCCCAGCTCGGCGTGGACATCAGGCACGGCGTGACGGTCTCCGCCATCGCCCAGAACGAGGAGAGCGCGGTCGCGCAAGCCGGCGAGCACGAGTACGCGGCGCGCTGGGTCGTCGGCTGCGATGGCGGACGCAGTGCGGTGCGTGGGCTCGCGGGCTTCGAATTCGTCGGCACCGAGCCGCAGTTCACCGGCTACACCATGCACGCCACCGTCGCCGATTCCGAAAAGCTGCGCTCTGGGATCAACCTGACGCCGACGGGCATGTACCTCCAGCTCTCGGAAGGGCACATCGGCATGATGGACTTCGACGGCGGCGCGTTCGATCGCTCGCAGCAGCCGACTCGCGACCATCTCCAGGCAGTTCTGCGCCGGGTATCCGGCACCGACGTGACGCTGAGCGACGTGCATCTCGCGTCGAGCTTCACCGATCGGGCGATGCAGACGACGACCTACCGGCGGGGACGTGTCCTGCTCGCGGGCGACGCCGCTCACATCCACTCGCCCCTTGGCGGGCAGGGACTCAACACCGGCATCGGTGACGCCATGAACCTGGGTTGGAAGCTCGCGGCGACCGTGCACGGTTACGCGCCGGACGGGCTGCTCGACACCTACACCCGCGAGCGCCATCCGATCGGCGCAGGGGTGCTCGACTGGTCGCGCGCCCAGGTGGCGGTCATGCGGCCGGACCCGCATGGCCAGGCGGTCCAAGGGTTGGTTCGCGACCTGATCGGGACCCGGGACGGAACGACCTACGTGTTCGAGAGGGTGTCGGGATCGTCGATCCGTTACGACCTTGGCAGCGAGCATCCGTTGGTCGGCCGCAGCGCCCCGGACCTTCGTCTCGAAAACGGCACTCGCCTCGGCGACCTGATGCGCGACGGACGGGGCGTCGCGCTCGATTTCAGCACCGACCGATGCCTGCGCGGTTCAGCGAGGGGCTGGGAAAGTCGGATGCGGTATGCAGCCGGTCCGGCGAAAAACGACCTCGGATTGGGTGCCGTGCTTGTCCGACCCGACGGCGTAGTCGCCTGGGCAGGTGATCGCACCCCTGATCGTGAAGCGTTCGAGCGGGCCGCCGGCCATTGGTTCGGTGGTCCGGAAATCTAAAGCAGCTAGGGCGCGTATTTGGTCGTGATCAAGGGGTGGTCTTGGTCAGGTCTTTGATCCAGATCATCGCGCCGCGGAGGTGGCGGGTAGTGATGCCTCGCCAGGCCTTCAGCTTGTTGATCGGGCGCTCGACGCTGTCGCGTTTTTTGTCTAGATCGGGGTTATGGCCGACGGGCCACCCCAGCCCACCTTCCAGAGACGTGCGCCCTGGCTGGCCCGCCGTATGTCGAAGAGCCACTCGGTGACACCGCCCCTTACGTAAACCGCGCCCTATTCCGACGTGATCGCCGCAGCGGCCTCGCGTGCCAATGCGGCCTCGCCGGCCAACCCGGCGGTGGCCAGATCCGAGGAGAGGATCAACACGTTGTTGGCGACCCAGGCTACGTCGGCACCCGATGTGGCAGCGATCTGCCGGAATGCCTGGATCGTATCCAGCGCAGCAACGCGCGCCTGGGCAATGTCTCCATCGGCGATCAATCGCCGGGTCAACGTGTGCAGGGCCTGCGCGTCGGCCGTCAAAGATTCAAGTGGCTTCTGGATTGGGACCTGAGACCCGGGTAGCGCCGGAGTCTCTGTGATCTGCTCGACATCATTCCAAAGCGCAGTGACCTGGTATGTGACCCGCAGGAGCTCGCCCTGCTGAATCGCCACGTTCATTCTCAGAACAAGGCAAAATAGATGATCCCCGGCAACCCCCGGAAGTGCAGTCTGCCTTTCCAGGGCAACTGAAGCACCGTCTACCGCAAATATGGTGTTGGATTCATCCAAGGCTACGGAGGCTGGAGACACGGCAACGGTCACACCAAGCAGAGGGTTCTCACCCGTAAACGTCTCGATAAACCCGGGAGAGATCGGAACGAAAGAAACGATCTGGTCCCGAAAGGTGTTATCCGGGCCATTATGGTTCACCATGCCCACGCTTATCCAACCCGTATACACACTCAGGAGCTGCTGCGCTGCGGAGTTTTTCGGGTCTACAGTCTTCGTCTCTACGTGCCCTATGCTCGCAACGTCCTCAAGCGAGGGACGACGATTGATGTATTTGATTGCCACGACGTTTCTCCTGCCTGCAATGATGCAGCCTTGACCAACGCCAGCGTGGGGCAGGTGGCACTACTCCCTTATGAGTAGAGCACCACTTTCGGATATGCGACACTCAGGGAACCGGGCCAGATTTGGACTGAGCGTAAGGCGCCCGTCAGCACTCGGAGGCATTCCAGAAACACCCCGTGCGTTCGGGCGCCGGCTGCTGCGCCTCCCTCGCGGCTGTCTGGTCCATCGAATCGAGCCAACTCTCCGCCTGAGCCCGCTCCTTCGGGGAGAAGCAGTCAGGGTTTTGCACCTGGATGTTCAGTGCTGTCCGCGCGTCCTGGCGCGCCTGCGCCTGTTCCTGCACCGTCCCGCTCTGGGGGTCGGTGTCCTTGTACTGCTCGACATAGTCATTGATCGCTTTACGGGCCTGCGTGCACCTGCTGGCTTCCCCATGGTCGGAGGATTCCCTGCTGACGTACCAGCCCCCCAACGCTCCGACGGCGAGCAGCGCAACCGCCAGCACCGAGACTGTGCTGTAGTTCAGCCCCCGATGGCGACCCTCCGGTGCCGACCGAACTTCAGCCTCCGGCATCTCACTGTTACTCATCCCCACCCCTTAAGCTCCAAAGCCCTCATCCGCACGGATGATCAATCTTGCCGATCCGGATCCGTCTGGACTGCGAATCCGGTAGGAAGACAGTCGTGACGCGCAGGCAACTCACCGACAAGCAGTGGCAGTTGATCGAGCCGTTCCTGCCGATAGGCGAGTACGGTCCATACCCTGAGCGGCTGCGTGAGCAGTTCGAGGGAGTGATCTGGCGGTTTCGCACCAGCAGTCAGTGGCGGGAGATGCCGGGCGAGTTCGGCCCGTGGCCGACGGTCTACGGCCGCTTCCGGGTCTGGAGGGACGCCGGCGTCTTCACCGCACTGCTAAGACGGACTTGTCACTGGTCAGCGTGGACTCCACCACCGCCCGGGCCCACCACGACGCCGCTGGGATGTGCATCGGCAAGGAGGTCATGGACGCGCTTGAGGAAGCCGCCGCTGACCAGGAACGGGCCCGGCAAAAGGGGGCGGCCCGCCGGAACAGAACGGACAGGACGGAAGCGACGACCCCGGCCGGGAAGAGCGGCGGCACATCAGGCGACGGCGCAAGCTCCGTCTGAAGGAAGCCCTGCTCGGCAGGTCCCGTGGCGGGCTGACGAGCAAGATTCATCTCGCCGCGGACCGCAAGTGCCGTCCGCTGTCGTTCGTCCTGACCGCAGGACAGGCCGCCGACAGCCCGCAGTTCGTCCCCGTGCTGCAGAAGGTGCGGGTCCGTCTGCCGGTCGGCCGCCCCCGGACCCGGCCTGGGGCTGTCGCCGCAGACAAGGCCTACTCATCCCGCGCCAACCGCTCTTACCTGCGCAAACGCAACATCAAGGCCGTCATCCCGGAGAAGAAGGACCAGGCTGCCAACCGGAAGAGGAAAGGCAGCCGGGGCGGCCGGCCCACAGGTCACGATGCCGTCTCTACAAGGAGCGGAACACCGTCGAGCGCCTGATCAACAAGCTGAAGGCCTGGCGGGGCATCGCGACTCGATACGACAAGACGCCCGAGAGCTACCTCGCTGGCCTCCACCTCCGCGCCTCAATGATCTGGATCAACGACCTGCTGAAAGCACCTGATTGATCACGACGTCACACAGGCCCTAGGCCGTTCTCCTTAGCGGCCACCCCGTTCCCTTTTCGTTCCTGCGGGCGCGGAAAGGGTGCGATAAATCATTCCGCTGCGTTTTTATTCGCCGGAATATCAACGTTCTCATTCACTTTCCTCTCCTCACCCGAGTTCAAGGGGCGCGCATGACGATCACTGTCCGACCGGGAAGCACCGTGATGTTCACCGGCGATTCGATCACCGACTGCCAACGGCTGGAGAGCGAAGACGGTCTCGGGCTCGGCTACCCGCTGCGCGTCGCGGGCGAGTGGGGCTTCCGGCACCCGGACCGGCCCGTGACCTGGCTGAACTCCGCGATCTCGGGCCATAAGGTGAGGGACCTCGAAAACCGGTGGCAGACAGACGTACTCGACGCGCGCCCGGACGTGATGTCGATCCTCGTCGGGGTCAACGACAGGCTGGCACACGCTGGACCCGAAGGGGTACGTGATCCCCGTGGAGGAGTTCGAAGCGGGTTATGACCGCCTGCTCGCGCCCCTCGCCGAGGCCGGCACGGAGCTGATCCTCATCGAGCCGTTTCTCCTGCCGATCCACGGCGTCGTCGAGGCCGGTGCCGGTGTCGCGCTCATCGGAGAGAAAGAGCGAGAGGAATGGCGCACCGACCTGGACCCGAAGATCCAGGCCGTGCGCAAGCTCGCCCGCAAGTACGGCGCGCATCTGCTCGCCGCCGACGGCATGTTCGCCGAGCTCGCCGCGACTGCCGGGCCGGAGCACTGGGCCGCGGACGGCGTACACCCGACGCCGGCCGGTCACGCCGCACTCGCGGCGGCCTGGCTGCGCCTGGTCGCGTGACCGGGCCTCGCGATCACGTCGTGACCTGCGAAAATACGAAGCACATAGCCACACCGGCGAGGAAGCAGCGCTCGGCGGCCCGGTCGCTACGGTCATAGCGGCCGGGCGAGGAGGTCCTGCACCGGCCGGGGTCGGTGCAGTGCGAGGAGGGCCTGGTCGTCCTGGGGCGCGCCTCCGCTGTGGCGGCTGACGTCGCGGGCCAAGAGATCGAGGACCGTCGCGGGTTCCGGGGAATGGCCGGTCTGGCGCAGGTAGGACTGCATCATGCGGGGGACGCGGTCGGCGGGGTCGTAGAAGACGCCGGCCGGGTCACGGGCCTCGGTGACGCCGTCGGTGAAGCACACCAGCATCGCCCCGGGCGGGAAGGAGTACGTCTCCACCGGTGATGTCCAGCCCCCCAGAGCGGCGATGCCCAGGGGCGGTGCTTCCTCCTCCGGCTCCAGTACGCGCGCTTGGCCGTCCGCATACAGCAGCAGAGGGGCGGGATGGCCGCGGTTGACGATGTGGACCTGACTCAGGTCCTCGGCGAACTCAACGATCAGGGCAGTGGTGAATCCCTCGGTCGCATCCAGGCCCTCCCTGCGCTGGCCCTCGCGCAACAGGGCCTCCTCCATGCAATCCACCAGGGCCGGCAGGTCGGGCTCATGGTCCGCTGCGTAGCGGAAGACCCCGATGTCGACACTGACCGCCGTCACGGCGGACAGGCCCTTACCCCTCACGTCGCCGACCATGGCACGCACACCGAACGGAGTCTCCTGCATCACGTAGAGGTCGCCGCCGATCAGCGCCATGTCTTCGGCCGGTACATAGCGGGCGGCGATCCGCAGGTCCCCCAGTCGGCTCGGGGGGTTGGGCAGCACTGCGCGCTGGGCCACCTCCGCGGCGTAGCGCGCACGGTTCGCGCTCACGTGCTGGGTGCGCAGGGACCGGTTCAGGCCGACCGCCAGTACGGTGACGGCCGCCAGCGTGATCTGGACAACCGCGTCGCCCTGCCAGTCGTAGGTTCCGTCGACGAACGCCAGACCCGTCTGCACCACCATCGCGGCAAGGCCGATCCCGACAATGCCCGCCGGACTGAGCAGCGAAACTGCTGTCACCGGCGCCACGGCCAGCAGCGGAGCGGACGACATCGAGGGAGGCGTCAGCAGATCCACCAACGCCGCGAGAGCGATCACCACGGCGGGAACCCAGCGGCGTACCTGTGACCACACCGGCAACACCCTCATCAGGCCATTCTGCCCTCCCGGTGGGCTCGCGACAGCGGAGCGGCCACGGTAACGATCCAACGGGGCCAAACGGCCGACATCTCGATGTGGGCAATGGCCTCCCAACGCAGCCTACGCAGCCTCTGCAGGGGCCGCGCGCTGCGCCGGCCACCTCTCGCGCATTCTCAGCGGCGAGCGGTACCCCGACTGGCCCGTCATCGTCAGCATCGCCGGTGCCTACGACACCGAGGCCCGCGCTCTCCGCAGGCTCCGGGAAGACACCGAGACTCACCCGCGGCGATACACAGCGCAAGGAGTGCTCGCCTTCGCGCCCCTGTGGGAGACCGACGACGACCGCGCCGTCGCAGAGCCCCACGGCCACGGACCCGGCGGCCACCAGCACCGCACCGCCACACAACTTGAGGAGAGGCTCATCGCCCTCAGCAGCGCCCTGAGCCCGTCTCCCCTCTTCGCCGCCGCGGGCACAGCCCCCGCCGCCACAGCCCGCCCACGGCCCTCCCCGCTCCGTGAGCACCCCGTGCGGCCCCTGTCCCCGCGTACGCGTTCGGGGGCGACGGTCTGTCGGCTGGTGGGCGGCGTGGGGTGCTCACGGAGTACGCGGTGGGATTGCAGGTGTGCAGGAGGTGGGAGCCGGCTTCCGGGTGCCTGGAGTGCGGGCCGGCTCGTTCCACTTTCTCCCTGGGACGGCTGGGACGCATCATCGCGTGAGTCGTCGGAAACGCTGAGCGACGCAGGGTCACGCTCCGGTGGACCTGCAGATCGCTCAAGGAGAATCCGATGAATCGACGCATGATCCGCAGCGGCCTGGTCGCCACGGTCGCCGCTCTCGCCATGGTCCCCGCGGTGGCGTTCGCCGACTCCTGTCCGGACCCCGCCCCCGGCTGGCACTCCGCGTACCAGAGCACGGCGACGATGAGGACCACTCATGCGTACGGCCGCGTGGTGACCCCGAACGACATCAACCTGAATGTCCGTTCGGGTCCGGGCACCGCCTACCGCGTGGTCGACACCGTACGCGCCGGCCGCGTGCGGTCCCTCGTGTGCAAGACCAACGGCAGCACGGTGCGGGGCAATGAGCGCTGGTACAAGCTCTCGCACCACCGGGGTTATGTCTCCGCCCACTACGTCCACGCCTTCCGCGCCGTCCCGTGGTGCCGCTTCCTCGGCAACTGATGCCGGCTTCCGTGGTGACGCCGCAATGACCTCTGGCTGCCCGTCCGTTCGAGGGGGCGAGCGGACGGGCAGCCGGTCCGAGTTCTTGGAGCGCTTGATGGTCAGAGACATGCAGGAGCCACGACCGGGACGCAGGGCCGTGTGCGGCCTCGGGGTGATCGCGGCGGCGGCTGCCGTGGTGCCGGCACAGTGGGCGCGGGCGGCACCGGCACCGAGCCGGAAGCTGCCCACCCTGTCCGCGGCGGGCCGGCCGTTCCTCGCCGGGCGGCTGCGGCACACCACGGTGCTGCAGTCGTTCGCCGTCGACGAACGGCAAGGTCATCTCTACGCCCTGCAGCTGGTGGCGGGCGGAATCCGGCTGGCGGGCGAGGAGACGGCCGCGCCCCACGCGGAACGTGTCAGGAACGGTGATCTGTGTCTGAACCGGCTCACCCTTGACGGCTCCGCGGCCGGCCACATGTATCTGAAGGGCTTTGGCCACGGAGGCTCGATCGGGCTGGAGGAATCCGCGGACGGCGTCACGCTGTGGACGGAGTGGGATGCCAACCCGTCATCCGGCTACGGGCGTGGGGTGTGCCGCTTCCGTTTCACGGACGGTCAGGTGCTGGAACGCGGCAGCGGCGAGCTCGGCACGTACCACCCCGTCATCGGCTCCACCAGCAACTTCCCTGCCCTTGATGTGACGCACCGACAACTGCTGCTGCGGTACAAGAGGGACGGTATACCGAGGTTCGCCCTGTACGACCTGGACCGGTTCCGGGCCGGTTGGTTCCTTCCGCTGACCGACTTCGCCCAGCCGGGCGCCGAACTGGGGCTGCCCTTCCAGGGCATGGCCCTGTACGGCAATTACGCCTACCAGCTCCTGGGCAGTGCGTACGGAACGGGGAATCCGGCGGCCTCGGGTGGGAACACCCGGTTGTACCGCATCGATCTACGGACCGGACGTGTGGTGTGGCAGCACCTGGAGCGGACGGCTCCGGGCCTGTCGCCGCGCGAGCCGGAAGGCCTGGCCGTGCTGCGGAGTGACGGCACGCCGCGACTGTGCCTGGGGTTCGTCGAAGGTCCGGCGGGCGGTCGCGGTTTCCGACTGTATGACAAAGCGCTCAGCTGACATGTTCCGTTCGGTGCGTGCGGGGTGTCATCGGCCGCCGCGAGTGGGTACACATTCCGCCATCCGGGAGGAAACAGACCCCCGGATCGCCGGTCGGGGCCGCTGATGCGGCCCCTCCCGGGTCGGAAGCAGGGTGGTAAGGGGAAGCGCACATGGTGTCCCACTGGCGGCCGCTGCCCGACACGCTCGATTCCGCCGCGCAACGTCTGGCGGAGGAGTTGCGCGTACTCAAGGAACGGACCGGGCTGAGCCTGGACGGGCTGGCCAGGAAAACCCCGTACAGCAAGTCCGCCTGGCACCGCTATCTCAACGGCGAGAAGCTGCCGCCGCGAAGCGCGGTCGAGGCGCTCGGCCACGTGGCAGGCGCGGATCAGGAACGGCTGCTCGCGGTGTACGACGCCGCGCACCTCGCCCGCACCGCCCCCGTGGCCGACCCGTCCGAGCCGCCCACGGCTCCCGTCGTGGCGGAACGGACCGGGCGGGCCGGAAAGGTGGTGCAAAGCGCCGGGGCGCTGCGGACCGCCGGAGCGCTGGTGGCGCTGACGGCACTGGTGGCAACCATGGGAGCGGCGGCCTCGATCGTGGAGATTCCCGCACGTGCCGCGCGGACGGACCGGGACGCGTCCCATGCGTGCCACGGCCACCGATGCCAGGGGCGGTACCCGTGGCGGCTCGGCTGCAATCGCGACGCGCGCGCCGAGAGCGCCATCGTGGACACCACCTACACCGTGCGGCTCCGGTTCAGCCCGTCGTGCGGCACCGTCTGGTCGGAGGTGCTGCCGCGCTCCGGCGGCGCACAGAAGGTCTCGATCTGGGTCGGCCGTGACGCGCGGCTCACCTCCCACCCCGACGGCCGTGAGGGACTTGCCGTCAGCCCCATGCTGGCCACGTCGGATCTGCGGCAGGCCGTGGCGTGCGCGAAGGTGGCGGACCGGGTGGCGTGCACGGGCGCCATCGAGCTGACGAGCCGGGCTCGCCCCAAGGACGGTGATGACTTTCCTGGCCCCAAGTTCCTTGAACGGGTGATGCATTGAGGTCACCGACCGATGATGGACAGGCGAGCCGCTGCCTGTTGTCCGTCGCCGTGCGGAGGCGGCCATGGGCAGTGTGGCCGCCGTCGATCTGGTCGCCGATCCGGGTCAGACCTCGAAGCCGCGCCCGGTCCGCCCGGAGGCGCCCCTTCCGATGCGCCATCCAGTCAGCTCGACGCCCCTGTGGAAACGCTGTCCGCGTGAGACTCGATGCACCACACAGCCGGCGTCTCCGCGGCCGGTCAGGCGGTAGTGGCAGGGGCGTGGAAGTAGTGGCCCTCCTCGATGTCCGCGAGGAGGCCGGGGTGGATCGGCTCCCAGCCCAGCAGTTCGCGGGTCAGGGTGTTCGATGCCGGGGTGTCGGCACCGAGGAAGGCGCCCAGCCAGGCGAAGTGCTCGGCCGCGGCCTCGGGAGCCACGGAGGTCACCGGCACGTCGAGGTGACGGCCGATCACCTGCGCGATGTCGCGGATCGCGACGCCCTCCTCCGCGACGCCGTGCAGCACCGATCCGGCGGGAGCCTTCTCGACCGCCAGGCGGAACAGCCGTGCCGCGTCGAGGCGGTGGACGGCCGGCCAGCGGTTGGCGCCGTCGCCGAGGTAGCCGGAGACGCCCTCGGCACGGGCAATGGCGGCCAGGGTCGCCATAAAACCGTGGTCACCTTCGCCGTGGCAGGTGGGAGAGAGACGCACCACGGATGAGCGCACGCCGCGCGAGGCGAGCGCAAGCACCGCCTGGGCGGTGGCCGACCGGATCGAGAGCGGCGAGCCGTCGATCGTCGGCATGTCCCGCTCGATCGCCACCCGTCCGGGCGCGAGGCCGACCAGGCCGGAGGCGAGGACGAAGGGGCGGTCGGTGCCGGCGAGCGCGTCGCCGAAGGTGTCGACGGCGCGGCGGTCGGCCTCGGCGGCGCCTTGGAAGTCGCCGGTGAACGCGATGTCGTGCTTGAAGGCGAGGTGGATCACCCCGTCCGAGGCGGCGGCAGCGCCCCGCAGGACGTCAAGGTCGTCGACGGTGCCGCGGAGGACCTCCGCCCCGGCCGCGGTGAGTGCGGCGGCGGAGGCGTCGGAGCGGGCGAGCCCGACGACCTGGTGCCCCGCGTCGATGAGCTCGGGAACGACGGCGGAGCCGATCCAGCCGGACGCGCCGGTCACAAAGATGCGCATGGGTGGAACTCCAAACAGTTGATGTCAGTCACTGTCATCGACGCTACACCCGATGTCAGCCGCTGTCATCACGTAGGATCTGCGCATGGGTAGATGGGAGCCGAACGCAGGCGGGCGCCTGGCGAAAGCCGCGTTGGAGCTCTACAGCGAGCGCGGGTTCGAGCAGACCACCGTGGCGGAGATCGCCAAGCGGGCCGGGCTCACGGAGCGGACCTTCTTCCGGCACTACGCCGACAAGCGCGAAGTGCTGTTCGCCGGCTCCCGCGAGTTGCAGGAGCTGTTTGCGCAGGCGGTCGCCGACGCGCCGGAGTCCGCGCCGCCGATCGACGCGCTGGCGGTGGGCCTTGACGCGGTCTCCGGATTCTTCGCCGATCGCCGCGAGTACGCGCGGAAGCGGCAGGATGTGATCATGGCGAACGCGGAACTCCAGGAGCGCGAGCTGATCAAGCTCGCCTCGATGTCGGCCGCGCTCGCCGACACCCTGCGCCAACGCGGGGTCGCGGAGCCGGCCGCGAGCCTCACCGCTGAGGCGGGGCTCGCCGTCTTCAAGGTCGGCTTCGAACGCTGGATCATGGCGGCCGAGAAACGTGAAATGTCGCAGCTGATGCGGGAATCACTGGACGAGCTCAAGGCCGTGACTGCGGGCGGCTAGAGCCGGCTAGAGCCTGCCTTCAAAGTCCCGTCTGTACGGGGCGGCAGACCGGTGGTCAGGACCGGGCGTGATCCCGGAGGCGCCAGGCCGTGGCGAGGTGGAGGTCGGCGCAGGGTCCGGCGGGGCGGCATCCGCTTCTCGCCCCGGGCCGGACCGACCGCGGAGCTCCCGGACTGCGCCAGCCCGGCGACGGTCAGGACGGGGGCGAGAGGGGACACATGCGTCGCCGGGGGGTGAGCCGAGCGAGGGCAACGGCGACCAGGAGAAAGTCGCCGGGCGGCGAAGAGGTTCGGGTAGATCTGGGTACCCGGAGAGCGGGGCGTTCGCCTCACCGGCAGCACGCCCGGACGTTGGAGCACCCGAAACGGCCGTCGGCCTCAGCAAACGGTCGTACAGCCGGCTGCATCCGGGACCTCACCCGGGTCACGGGGTACAGGCACCTGGTATCAGCGTTTCTGCAGGAAGGAGGCCGTGATGACGGCCGAGCACGGATCCACCGGTTTGATCGGTCCCGACAGCGATCTGGACCAGGTCTTCGAGCTTGCCCAGCAGCTGCGCGTCGACTCCGTGCGCGCCAGCACCGCGGCCGGCTCGGGCCACCCCACCTCCAGTATGTCCGCTGCCGATCTCATGGCCGTCCTGATGGCCCGCCACCTGCGCTACGACTGGCAGCAGCCGACGAACTCGACAGGCGACCACCTGATCTTCTCCAAGGGCCACGCCTCCCCCCTCCTGTATTCCATGTTCCTCGCCGCCGGAGCCATCGACGAGCAGGAACTGCTGACCACCTACCGCCGAAACGGCGCCCGCCTGCAGGGCCACCCCACACCCGTGCTGCCCTGGGTGGACGTAGCCACCGGCTCACTGGGCCAGGGCATCGCCTACGGCGTGGGTATCGCCCTGACCGGACGCGACCTGGAAAAGCAGCCCTACCGCGTATGGGTGCTGTGCGGAGACAGCGAGATGGCCGAAGGCTCGGTGTGGGAGACCCTGGACAAGGCCGGCCGCCACCAGCTGGCCAATTTCATTGCCATCATCGACGTCAACCGCCTCGGTCAATGCGGCCCCACCGAACTGGGCTGGGACACGGACGCCTACGCCCGCCGCGCCGAAGCCTTCGGCTGCCGCGCTCTCCTCATCGACGGCCACGACATCGAAGCCATCGATCAGGCCCTGGCCACTGCCGCCGACGGACAGGCCCCCACCGTCATCGTCGCCAGGACGGTCAAAGGCCAGGGTGTGGCGGAGATCGCCGATGCCGAGGGCTGGCACGGTAAGGCCCTGCCCGACGACCTCGCCGAACGCGCCATCGGCGAACTGGGCGGCGTGCGCCACCTCACCGTCCGCGGCCCCCGGCCGCCCGCCGACGCCCACCCCCGCGAGCCCATGGGTGACGTGACCATCGAACTGCCGCACTTCGAGGCCGGCGACAAGGTCGCCACCCGCGTGGCCTTCGGCAAGGCCTTGGTTGCACTCGGCGCACGCGCCGACATCGTCGTCCTGGATGCGGAAGTAGGCAATTCCACCCACGCCGAGGACTTCGGCAAGGTCCACCCCGAGCGCTACTTCCAGACCTACATCGCCGAACAGCAAATGATCGCCTCGGCGGTCGCCATGGCCGTCCGCGGCTACCGTCCGTACGCCGCGACCTTCGCCGCATTCCTCACCCGGGCCCACGACTTCATCCGCATGGCCGCGATCTCCCAGGTGACCCTGGCCCTGTCGGGCAGCCACAGCGGCGTCGAGATCGGCGCAGACGGGCCCTCCCAGATGGGCGTGGAAGATCTCGCCATGATGCGCGCGGTGCACGGCTCCACCGTGCTCTACCCCAGCGACGCCACCTCCGCCGCAGCCCTGACCGTCGCCATGGCCGACCTCGAAGGCATCTCCTACCTCCGCACGACCCGAGGCGCCTACCCCGTCCTCTACACCGCCGTCGAAACCTTCCCCATCGGCGGCTCCAAGACATTGCGCGCCACCGACCAGGACCAGGTCACCCTCATCGGCGCCGGTGTCACCCTGCACGAATGTCTGCTCGCCGCCGACCAACTCGCCAGCGACAACATCAGCGCCCGCGTCATCGACCTGTACTCCGTCAAACCCGTGGACGCCGATACCCTCGCCCGCGCCGCCCGGGACACTCACGCCCTCGTCATCGTCGAGGACCACCACCCCGAAGGCGGCCTCGGCGAAGCAGTCCTGTCCGCCCTCGCCGAACGCCGCCAGGCTCCAGCCATCGCCCACCTGGCCGTCCGCAACCTGCCCGTCTCCGGCACACCCACCGAACTCCTCGACGCCGCCGGCATCTCCCACCCCCACATCGCCCGTACCGCCCGCGACCTCATCGCGCGCTGACCCGCGCGTCTCACCGGGAGTTGTGTCCTGACAGCAATGTGCCTGCGCCGGATCGGGGCGGACCCGGCGCAGGCCCGGAAGAGGCCGGCAGAGCACGCCGAGCGGCCCGGCGCGCCCCCTGGACGTTCCCCCGCCGTCAGAACAGGGCTTCGCCACCCCCTCGTGCACTGTGCGCGACCCGATCGAGGGCCTGGGGGCAGGTGGCGTCCCTGGCCGACGGCATCCATACGTCGGGAGCATTGTCGTCCTGGGCGCGGTTGGACGTATGAGGACTCGTCACCGGCGAGGAAGAGCATCACCGGTGCGACCTCGCCTGCCCTGCCCGCGCGGGCCATGGGGGGGTACGCACGATGTCCGGCTGCTGATGGCCATGCTCGTCCAGCAGCTCCTGGATCATCGGTGTGGTGAGCACCCCGGGATGCACGGAGTTGACCCGTACGTTGTCCCGGGCGTACTCGACCGCGGCGGTCTTCGACAGCGAACGCACAGCGCCCTTGGACGTCGTGTACGCAGCGGCTGCACCGCTGCCCACCAGCCCCAGCACCGAAGAGGTGTTGGTCACCGACCCGTGGCCACTCGCCCGAAGAAGCGGCCTGGCTGCCTACATGCCGAGCCAGGTGCCCTTCTGGTTTCGGGCCAGGCGTGCGGTCCGCTACGAGGCGACCGTTCTCGTCGCGACTCTCAACGAGTGGCTGTGACCAGCACATTCGACAAGTTCCCTAGGCGTCGCACACCAGCTCTCCGATGGTGCGCTCCAGCCAGGCGCGGTCGGCCCTGCTGGTGGCGTTGGCGAGTTGGAGCATGCCGCGGCGGAAGTGGTCGGTCATCTCGCGGGCGCGCAGCGGGCGGCCGTCCTCGTAGAAGTAGCTGCCGGGCTCGTCCATGAAGGCGAGGCGGCGGCGCAATACGCGGGCCTGGTCGGCGGGGTTGGGCAGCCGGCCGAGGAAGGCGAGCAGGATGAAGAAGGAGTTGCGGTCGGTGATCTCAAGGTCGGCGGGCTCGCGTAGGCGGCGCATGAGTTCGGCGCGGCCGGATTCGGTGAGGGTGAGGACCTGGCGGGGTGTGGCGCGTTCGCCGGGTTCGGTGTGGCGGGTGAGGTGCCCGGCGGCTTCCAGACGCTTGATGGCGGGGTAGAGAGCGCCGTCGCTCACGGGGCGCACATGGCCGCTGAGACCGGAGATGCGGGCGCGCAGGTCGTACGCGTGCAGGGGTTCCTCGTTGAGGAATCCGAGGATGCAGAGGGTGAGCACCGGGCCTCCGAGGTGCGTACTTCGCGGTCGTCGTGGCTGTCCAGAGTAGTCGCGCAAAATTATACCTCTAATAGAGATACCTCTGTTAGAGTCAAAGCCATGACGACGGCAACCACGCAGTACTTCCGCAACCCGGACGGCATACGGCTCGCCTACCTCGACCTGGGCGGCACCGGCCACCCCGTCCTCGCGCTGCACGGCTCCTATGGGCGCGGCCGCTCCATGCTCGGGCTCGCCGATCACCTCGGACCCGAATACCGGCTCATTGCGCTCGACCAGCGCGGGCACGGCCTCTCCGACCACCCCGACGACTACGGGCGAGAGGGCTACGTCGCCGACGCGGCGGCGCTCGTCGAACACCTCGGACTCGGCCCCGTCGCGATCGTCGGACACTCACTCGGCGGCATCAACGCGTACCAACTGGCCGCGAGGCGACCGGAACTGGTCTCGGCCGTGGTCGTGGTGGACTTTCCGGCGGAGTACCGGGCACCGATCGGCAAAGATCAGCTGCACGCTCTGCCGACGCACTTCCCGAGCATGCGGGCGATGCTGGACGCACTCGCGCCTATGGACGAGCCCCGGCACTTCACCGAGAGCGCGGTGGAGGAACCGGAGGGCTGGCGGTTCCTGTGGCGGGCGGAGGAGGTACATGCCGCCAAGGTCGGTGTCCGAGGCGACTGGTGGGGCGACTTCACCGCCGCCAAGCAGCCGCTGATGGTGGTGCGGGGCGGACGCAGCCCGGTCGTCCCGCCCGAGCACGCGGAGGAGATGGTCCGTCTCCGACCTGGCACAGAAGTCGTGACGATCGACGGGCATCACGACTTCTACATCACGCACCAGGCGGAACTGGGCGCGACAGTAAGGGAATTCCTCGACCGCACGGCCCCGTGGGCGGTGTGACGCCTCCTCCTCGACCGCCATGCCAAGGTCGACTTTCGATACACGTACACGCCGTAACCGCGCCTCTGCCTCGACGCGGACGCCAGGACACGCCTGCTCCGGTTGACCCGGCTCCCAGGTCGCACGCGGGATCAAAGGCAACTGCGGGACGTGGGTGCGGCCGAGCACCTGCCCGGCCTGCTGCTACCGGCCTCGCCGATCGTGGGGCTCACCACGACGTCGTCGCCCGCGCGCGTCCGGCTGCCTCACGACCGGACGGCATCAGTCACCCCGCGCCGTTCTCCTCCGGTACGACCGCCATGGCCTCGACTTCGACGAGGTATTCCGGCTGCGCCAGAGCCTGCACTCCGATCCATGAGGACGGGGGCGGGTTCTCCGTTCCGAATGTATCGACGAGGACGCGACCGATCAGATCAGCCTCGGGACCGGACTCAAAGTTCGGAAGGTAGAGCCGAAGGATCTGGATGTCGTCCGGGGTGCCGCCGACGGCTTCGAGAGCGATGAACACATGCTTCAGCGCCTGGCGAAGCTGCGCCTCCCGCCCCACCGCCGTCACTTCGTGGTTGCTGTCCCATGCCACCTGACCCGCGATGTTGACGATCTTTCCCGGTGGGGAGACCGCGACCTGGGAGAAGCCCCATGGCCTGCTGGAGAACAGTTCCTGCGGCTGGAGCGTCATACGCGGCACGTCACACTTCCCTGATCGCAGATTGCGGATTACCCATCGTGATCCACTCTATGCGGCAGACGCCCACACCCCAGATCATCCAGCCGCAGAGTCCGCACGGCCGGCGTTCAAACACACCTACTCGGAGGACGTTCTGGCGCCCTTTACCCATACGTCGAGGGTCTGGTGAGTGGTTGAAGGGGTCGGCGTGCTACACGGTGAGTGTGTGGGACGTGGTGCATGCGCGGGGCTGTTGCGCTCGCGGCGACGCTGGGGCCTCGGGCCTCGTCCGGACACCTTTCGGACCCCAGGACCGGAACCAGCTGGGGAGGAGGCGCCGGAATCGGTCCGGGACGGGGGCGACGACGAGCGGTCCGGGGCTGCGCGACGTCGTCGCAAGTGGTCTGGACGTTCAAGTGCCCCAACAAGGCGGCACCGACGCGAATTTGAGTTCCCTGATATCCGCCGATGTCGGGGACGCCGGCACAGCGACCGTATCGTCGCGGCCCTCAGCGAGTGGCTGTGACCAGCACGGCGCCGCCCCGTAAGCCTTAGAGAGCCCGGCAGTAGGCGGTTCGGACAGGGGCTGTTGGCGATTGTTGGGTTTGGCGAGCGGTGGGCCTGTCGGTGGTTGCGCTTACTGGGCGTGGTGAGAGCGTTGCGTGCCGGGGCCCTCTTGCGCTTTCCGCAGCGTCAACTCCTACGGTCATGGGTGTGGCCGGAGAGACCGGCCCGGCGATGAAAGGCACGGCTATGGCCTGGTCCATTGCGGACGTGGCCCGGATGTCCGGGGTGACGTCCCGGACGCTGCGGCACTACGACGAGATCGGGCTGCTTGCTCCTGCGTACATCGGGAGCAACGGCCACCGCTATTACGAGGAAGCGGATCTGCTGCGGCTGCAGCAGATCCTGCTGATGCGGGAACTCGGTCTGGGACTGCGCGAGATCACAGCGGTCCTGGAGAGCCAGGTCGACCAGGTGGCCGCGCTGCGCGAGCACCACTGCAGGCTGCTGGCGGAGCGGGAGCGGCTGGATGTGCTGGCCGCCACAGTCGGCCGCACCATCGCCGAACTTGAAGAAGACAAGGACACCCACGACATGACGAAGATCAGCATGCCGGAGAACCTGTTCGAGGGCTTCGATGCCGCCCGACACGAGGCGGCCGCCCGTGAGCAGTGGCCTGACGAGGGGGAGCAGTCGAGGCAGTTCGCAGGCACACTCACCGATGAGGACCAGGCGCGGCTGCAGCGGGAGGCGACTGCAGCGATGGTCCGCATGGCCGAGTTCATGGCATCCGGCACGCCGGTGACCGACCCGGCGGTGCAGGCCGAGGTCGATGCCCAGTACCGGGGCATCTGCCGGATGTGGACCCCGAACGCGGCCGCGTTCAAAGCCCTCGGGCGGACCTATGTCGACGATGTGCAGTGGCGCGCTGCCTACGACCAGGTCGCTGCCGGGCTCGCCACGTACCAGCGGGACGCGATGGCCGCCTACGCGGACGCCCGCCTGAGCTGACCGGCCACCGGCTGCTGGAGGGCTGCAGACCTCCAGCCCCGGGCATCTTCCACCCGATCTGATCCACCACCTGGCGATGCCCTGTCCGCATGGGGCTGAGCTATCTGGCCCAGGACTGGCTGCTGTCCCTGCCCGGCCGCCCGGAGCCCGTCGCCGTCCAGATCGTCGAAGCCACCCCGCAACAGCTCCGGGTGAAAAACGTCGACTACGGCTACGCAGACGCGGACATCGGCCACATCTTCGTCCTCGACGTCCCCGCCGCCGCCGCCGGGCAGCTTCACCCGCGCTGACCCCAACCCAGCAGCCCCGGTCGCATCGGCGACGCTGGACGGGACGAGCGCGGCGGCACCACATGTCGGCGTCATCCCCTCCCGGAGAACTTGTGCCCGTCCTACCGTCCTGCCTGCTCGAAGCCTTGTGGGACCAGTTCGCGGTGCTGCTGCCCGAGCATGTGGACACACACCCGCTGGGGTGCCACAACCCGCGCATACCCGACCGTGTGGTCTTCGAGCACGTCATCGCCGCGCTGGTGCACGGCTCCGGCTACGAACGCATCGCCACTTCCGGCTGCTCGGACCGCACAATTCGACGCCGCGTCAGATACTGGGCCCAGCTGGGGAGAGCCGAGCAGGTCCATGCACTCGCACTCGAGGCGTACGACCGCATGATCGGCCTGGAGCTCGGCGAGCTGTCCGTGGACGGCTGCATCACCAAGGCCCCGTCCGGCGGGGAGGCCGCCGGACGCTCGCCGGTGGACCGTGGCAAGCAAGGTCTGAAACGCTCGGTGGCAACTGAAGCCGCCGGCGTCCCCCTCGGCATCGTCTCGGCCGGGGCCAACCGCCACGACTCCCCGCTGCTGGTCCCCACCCTGGAAGCCGCCAAAAACCAGGTAGGCGAGCTGCCCGAGCATGTCAACGTGAGCCTGGACCGTGGCTACGACGGCCACAGGACCCGTGCCGCGCTGGGAGAGCTGGGCTTCACCGCTGAGATCGCCCGCAAGGGCGTCCCTGCCCCGATCCAGGCCGGCAAGAGATGGGTGGTGGAACGCAGTCACGCGTGGATGAACGGCTTCGGCAAGCTACGGCGCTGCACCGAGAAACGCAGCCGCATCGTGGACTTCTACCTCTACCTGTCCGCAGCGATCGTCACACTGCGAATGCTCATGCGCCGGGCGACCCCCCTCTATCGCTGGGACAACCGCCCCACCACCAAGCGACTCAAGTGACACCTACTGCCGGGCTCTCTTAGAGACCGGTGGCGGGCACTGCTTGGAACGGCGCCGTCCGCTGGGTCGACGGGTCTTGGCACAGGCCCTCGGAACGAGACGGGTTCCCCCGGGCGGACCTCTCTCGGTCGCAGCCGGCGTCCCGGCTCGGCCCACCTTGTGCCTGTGGTCGGGAAGGGCGCCTGACCTGCCTGTTCTTCTGCGCCCGTCAGGGCGTGAGCAGGTCAGCGAGTTCTGTTCGGGAGCTGATGCCGAGCTTGGGGAACGCGCGGTAGAGGTGGTGGCCGACGGTGCGTGGGCTCAGGAACAGGTGCGTGGCGATCTCGCGGTTGGTGGCGCCGGTGGCCGCGAGGCGGACGACTTCGCGCTCCTGGGCGCTCAGGCGGGTCAGGGGGGAGTCGGTGGAGTCGGACGGGTCGTGGGTTTCGCCGGCTGCCTGGAGTTCCGTGCGAGCGCGGTGGGCCCAGGGTCGGGCGTTCAGCTGATCGAAGGTTTTCAGTGCGGTGCGCAGTTGGTCGCGGGCGTCGATTTTGCGGCGCGAGCGGCGCAGCCATTCGCCGTAGAGGAGTTGGGTGCGCGCCCGATCGAAAGCGTTGCCGTCGGTGTGTAGGTCCAAGGCGGCCAGATAGTGCTGCTCGGCCTGTGTGTCCGGGCTGGTCAGGGCCGCGCAGCGGTGCGCTTGGGCGGTGAAGTGGAGCTGTCCGAGGTCGGCCGCCCATGTCATGAGCTGGTCCGCGGGTGCCCGCGCCCCTTCCGGATGTCCGGCGCGCACGGCCGCCTCGATCAGATCCGGCAACAGCTGCCGGGCCAGGAAGGGGTGGCCCGCCGCCTGCCGGGCCGCCTCCAGATGGCGCAGCGCGTCCTGCGCCCGCCCGAGGCCGAGGTCGAGCAGCCCCAGCGCCCACAGCGCCTCCGCCGCGCCCCGTCCGACCTCGCGCGGGCGGGCGTACTCCAGTGCCTGTTCGGCCATTTTCCGGGTCTGCGCCTCCTCCCCTTGGACGGCGGCCAGCACCGCCAACAGGGCGCGCAGATGGGCTGCTCGGTGGTCCAGGTCGTAGCCGTCGGCCAGCCGGAGCGCTTCGGTGGCGTGTGCGTGCGCGTCGTCGAGCCGGCCGAGCGCCAGCTCCACCTGGGCGCGCAGATGCAGCGTGGTGGGCAGCCATCCGCCGATGCCCTGCTCGCGGCAGTGGGCGACCGCCGCGGCGGCCAGTTCGTGCGCGGTCGCGTGATCGGCCATCAGGTGGCAGTGGATCGCGGTCACCAACTGGTCCATGAGCCCGACGTCGGCGAGGCGTCCGGCCCGTACGAGAGTGTCCAGGGACCGGCGCGCGCCGGGAAGGTCGCCCGCCAGGAGGTGGGCGGGCACGGCCAGGATCGGCAGATGGGGTGTGCGGACGCCGATCTCCACCATGAGGGGTGCGTCGCCCGCGCAGAAGGCCGCGTGGATGGCATCGGTCAGCAGCGGCGCGAGCTTGTCGGGGCGGTCGGCCGAGATCGTGTCCGCGCAGTCGGCCAGGATGCGGGCGGCCCGGCGGGGGCTGCCGTAGCCGAGCTCGACCACGGAGCGTACGCGGGCGAAGTCCGCCGCCATCCCTGGGTCCCGCAACGGCAGTGGCACCTGGTCGGTGAGAGCGCGGCACCGTTCGTCCTGGCCGGCCTCGCTCGCCTTCTGCGCGGCGGTGATCAGGCGGCGGGCGTGTCGGTGCGGATCGGCGGTCAGGCGGGCGGCCCGCTCGTACGCCGCGGACGCGGACGCCATCGCCTGCCTGCTTCCGGCCCACTCGGCGACCCGTTCCAACTCCGCGGCGACCTCTTCGTCCGGGCCGGTCGTCGCGGCGGCCAGGTGCCAGGCGCGCCGGTGCGCGTGCTGGGCGCCGTCCAGGTCCGCCGCCAACGCCCGGTGCGCCGCGATCCGCCAGGCCAGCGGGGCCTGTTGGTAGGCGGCGAACCGGATGAGGGGGTGCCGGAAACGCAGTTTCTGCGCGGAGACGAAGACCAGTCCGGCACGCTCGGCGGGCTCCAGATCCCTGACCTCCCCGTCGAGCCGGCCCGCGGCTGCCAGCACGGTGGGAAGGTCCCCGGTGTCGTCGGCCGCGGCCACCGCGAGAGTGCGCTGGGTCGCGTCGGGAAGGCGGCGGATCTGCTGTGCGAACGCATCCTGGAGCTGATGGGGCAGCTCGGGCCGCGCCTCGGCCGGCGCCAGCGGCCCCAGCTGTCCGGCGCGCTGCGCCGGGGTCAGTGCGGCGGCCAACTCCCGCAGCGCCAGCGGGTTTCCCTGCGCCTGGTCCAGGATGTGCTCGGCGACCGGGGGTGCGAGGCGGGGCAGCAGCGCCACGGCCGACCGCCGGTCGATGCCGGTGACGTGTACGCGCGGCAGCGCCCTCGATCCGCTCTCCGGCGAGGTGCCGCGGGTGGCGAAGAGCATGACGATGCCTTCGTCCCGCAGCCGCCGGGCGGCAAAGGTCAGCGCGTCCCCGGACGGCCGGTCGAGCCATTGCAGGTCGTCGACCAGGCACAGCAGGGGGTCGTCCGTGGCCGCCTCGGACAGCAGCGACAGTGTGGCGAGCCCCAGGGTGAGACGGTCCCGTACGGGCTCGTCGCTCAGGCCGAAGACGGCACGCAGAGCCCCGGCCTGCGGTCCCGGCAGCCGGTCGAGTAGAGCGAGCACCGGCAGGAGGAGCTGATGGAGCCCTCCGAAAGCGAGCTCCATCTCCGACTCGATGCCCTCGACCCGCAGCACGCGCATGCCGTCCGCGTGGACGGCCGCATGCTCAAGGAGAGTGGTCTTGCCGATGCCGGCCTCGCCGTGCAGCAGCAGTGAACTGCTCACTCCGCGCCGAGAGTCGGCGAGCATCCGTTCAATGTGGCGTCGTTCCTCTGCGCGCCCCTGCACCGTCCGCTCCCCCCGCCCAGCAACCGAGCATCATGATCGACACTGTACGTCGGGGGGAGGGGCGATGCCGCAATGGGCTGTCCTCAGGCGCCTTGGAGCACCGGCCGGATCTCGATGGTCTCCAAGGTGCCGAGCTCCTTGGCGAGTTCCACGGCTTCCGCACGGTCGGCCACGTCGATGATGAACCAGCCGCCCAGGGTCTCCTCGCCGGGGTGTGCGGGCCCGTCGGTCACCGTGGCGGGCGCTGCTTCGGTGGTTTCGGTGGTCTTGCGCACGGTCGTCGCGGAGGCCGAATCGGTGTCCAGGGCATCGCCACTGATCAGTTTGCCTGCCGCCGCGATCTTGCCGATCCAGGTCTCGTAGGCCGCTCGGTGAGCGGCCCGGTCGGTCCGGATCCGGTGGCGCGACTCATCGGTCTCGAAGATCACAAGTGCGTACTTCATGAGCGTTCCCTTTCGTTGCCTCGTTGTTCGTTGCTGCGTTGCTTCGTTGCTTCGTTACGTGCGGTCACGGACGCCGACGCGGGCGAGTGCGCCGATTTCCAGCGCTGTCCACAGAGCTCCGTCCGGGCCCAGGGCGATCCCGTGCGGCTCCGAGCCCGGGGTCGGCAGGTCGTGCACGGTGACAGTGCCGTCGGGGGTGAGGGAGCCCACCCGGTTGCCGGCCCACTCGGTGAACCACAACGTGCCGTCGCTGCCGGGGGTGATGGCATGCGGCCGGGACATGCGGTCGGGCAGCGGGAACTCGGTGATCCCGCCGTCGGGAGTGATCCGCCCGATCTGCCCTGCACCGATCTCGACGAACCAGACCGCCCCGTCGTGCCCGGCCGCGATGCCCACCGGCGCGGCGGACCTGGTCGGCAACGGGTGCAGAGTGATGGCTCCGTCCATGCCGATCCGCCCGATCGCGTCGGCCTGGTTCAGGGTGAACCACATCCCGTCGTCGGCGCCCGCGGTGATCGCGGAGGGGTAGGCCCCCGTGGTCGGCAGCGGGAACTCGGTCACCCGGCCGTCGGTGGTGATCCTGCCGATCCGGTCGGCGGCGGTCTCGGTGAACCACAGCGCTCCGTCCGGCCCGGCGGCGATTCCGAACGGACCGCACTCCGCAGTCGGTACGGTGAATTCCTCGGCCTTGCCGTCGAGGGTGATCCGGCCGATGCGGTGCGCCCGGTGCTCGGTGAACCACAAGGCGTCGTCCGGCCCGACAGCGATGATCGTCGGCCCGCACTCCGGATCGAGTTGATGGTGCGTGAGTACCCCTCCGGGCACGAAGCGCCCGATGCCCCCGCTGTGCACCAGCGTGAACCACAGCGCCCCGTCCGGGCCCGTGGTGAGCGCGTAGGGACCGCTGTCGCTCTCGGCCAAGGTGAACTCTTCGATGAAAACCGGCATCAGACCGGCTCTCCTTTCTTCATACGGCTCATACGGCTCATGGCTCTCTTCATACGGCGCGCCCGCTGCCGCCCTTCATCAACCGTCCGTCTCCCTCGGGCGAAGGGGCCTCCGTCTCTCCGCCCTACGCCACCGGCGCCGAATACAGCATGCGGATCTCCGAAGTCCGGTAGCCGGCGCGGGCGAAGGCCGCGGCCATGGGGGCGTTGCCGGTGTCCGTGGTGGCTGTGATCAGTTCGGCACCGGATTCCGCGTGGAGGAGGGTGATCTCGGTGAGGAGGTCGTCCACGTACCCATGGCCGCGGAACTCGGGGACGACGCCCAGGTAGCCCACGTTGCGGGCATACGGTGTCGCGGAGGGGAGGGCGAGGCCAGCGACCTGTCCGTCCGGGGTGTGTGCCACGCGCCACCACTCGCGCCGACCGGGGCAGCCGAGATAGAAGTCCATCTCGTCCCTGGCCGTGGCGTCGGGGCCCTTGACGGCGATGTTCCTGCGGGTCTCGTCGTCCAGGCTGCCGACGGCTATCCGACGGAACAGCCGGAGGAACTCCTCGTCCGAAGCGGGGGCGAACGTCAGCCGGCCCCTGGACGCGGGGACGCCGACGTCGGCCGTCCATTGCAGGCGCAGCCGTTCCACCTCGTGCGTGAGGCCCGCTGCCATGGCGGCCCGGCGCCGCCACTCCACGGCGGCCACCGCGGCCGGGGCGTCGCGCCAGCCGACGGGCAGCGTCAGGTTGTACAGCGGAGTTTTGGGTGCACCGGCGTCGGCGAACGCCCGCAGCGCGGCGGTCAGCAGCCTGGCCGCCACCTCCGCGCGGTCGGGGAGCGTCGGGTCGACTTGCAGACAGTCCAGGGCGACGGGATGAGCGCTGTCCTGCTGCCCCCACCACAAGGAACGGCCCACGATCCGCCCGTCGTCCTCGGCGATCCAGGTCCACTCCTGCCGGTACATCCCCTGCTTCAACTCGTCCAGGTAGCGGTCGGCGTCGATCCAGCCCACCGGTTCATCCACGATGACTGCTGCGACACGCTCTTGATCGGCCTCGGCCGTGGGGCGAAACAACACGTGTGCTCCTACTGCTTGGTGTACGTAGTGACAGTCGCGCCGGTGGCGAAGACCCGGAGGTCGGTCAGCGTGAAGGCGGCGGGGTCGAATGCCGCGTGGAACAGCGGAACGCCGGCCCCGAACACCACCGGGTGGCGGTGGACCACGAGCTTGTCGACCTCGCGCAGCAAGCGCCCGGCCAGCGCCGGGCCGCCGCACAGCCAGATGCCCATGCCGGGCCGCCGCTTCAGCCCGCGGACGAACTCCGCCGGTTCCCCGGCGACGACATCGACGCCTGACGCGGGCCGTTTCAGGGACGAGGAGACCACGTACTGCCGCAGCCAGGGATACGGGCTGTCGGCGCCGGCCGCCCGAGCGGATTCGTAGACATCGCGCCCCATGACGACCGTGTCGAACAATCTGTTCGCCGTGCTGACGACGCCCAGCGGCCTGCGGGCATGGTCCGGGACGGTCTCGGGGTACTCGGCCAGAACGGCGGCCTTGAGATCGCCGTCGAAGCCGAAGGGGTCGAACTGTCCGTCAGGACCGGCGGTGAAGCCGTCGACACTGCAGCCGACGAGGTACGTGAGCAGACGCATGCGGGTCCGATTCCGATCCGTTGCCACCAGGGACAAGATGACACTAGGCACCCCGATTCAGGAGGGCATCGGTCATCGCGACGTAACGTGACCCGCCTCGCCCGGGACGGCATCGGTAGCGGTGTCGGGATCGGTACCGGCGGGCCGGGGTGTCGGGGTCGGTACCGGCGGGCCGGGGTGTCAGGGCGCCCCTTCTCCCACGCCTCCCGATCCCCGGCATCGCCCGACTCCACAACCTCAGCCTCGCCGGCTGACGGAAACCAAGCTGGTCAACTGGCATGGCGTAGATCATTTACGGGACAGCGATTAGCAGTCAGTGGGAGAGGAGCTGCTGGCCGCCGTCGATGTCGTACGTTCCGCCGGTGAGGGCGTCGTTGCACATGATGTGTACGGCCAGAGCGGCGACGTCGGCCGGGCCGACGACCCGTCGGATGGGAAGCGTGGCACGCAACTCCTCGCGCCGGGCGTCGAGTTGGTCGCCCAGGAGCGAGGCCGACAGGGACGTGTCGACGAATCCCGCGGCGATGAGGTTCACCCGGATCGGCGCCAGTTCGAGCGCCAGGTTGGCGATGAGGGCGGGCAGAGCTGCGGTGAGCGCGGACACGACGGCCAGACCGACACCGGGGCGCCGTCCGCCGGTGCCGCCCATGAACAGCAGCGTGCCTCCGTCCCGGACCTTGTCACGGCTGTAGAGAGCGACCCCCAGTGTCATGGCGAGACGCTCGCCGCACTCACGGCGGGCAGCAGCGACATCCAGGTTCGCCAGGGGCAGGTAGGAGGGGCTGCCGGCTGTGACCATCACGTGGTCGACCGGGCCGGGCAGATCCTGGAAGAACTGCTTGAGGCGGTCGGTGTCGGTGGCGTCGAACGCCGCCGTGCTCAGCGGATGGATCTCCTGCGCAGCGTGCTCCAGCCGTTCGGGGTTGCGGCCGACCAGGACCACCTGACCACCGTCTGCGCGTACCTGCCGGGCGGTTTCGAGTCCGATACCGGAGCTGGCGCCGATCACCACGACGGTCTGTTCGGCGAGGCCAGGCCGGCGGTGAGTGCCGGGAGCGCCGGGAGCGCCGGGAGCGCCGGATTCGGCTGTCATGACGGAACTCCGCCGCCGAGGACGGTCTCGTCGCAGGCGTGGTTCCGTCCGCTGCCCGTCATCCGTACCTCCGGGGATCACCTCTCCTATTGTCGCGCTTCGGGTCGCTGATCGCCCGCCGGCCAACCAGCTGCCTGCTGTTCCTGGGAAAGTCGAGCCCCCCGCGTCGTCGTCGGCGAGCGTGGTGAGCGCATTCCAGGGCGGTTGACGGGGAGCTCGCTCTGCGTGCGGGCGACGAGATGCTGCCGGCGACATTCGTCGTACTCCGCCTTGGTGCCGTAGTGCTCCACCTTGGTGCCGTAGTGCTCCACCTTGGCGCCCGGCCTCGTATGGGTGCCGTCTGCGCAGGCTCAAGGGTGCGCTTCGCCTTCCGCCCCGAAGGGCGGCGCACTACTCAAAATCACTGGTAGCAGCGATAGTGCGGTCAACACGGTGGAATGCACCACCAACACTCCAATCAGATATGGGGGTTGTTCTGGCATGAAAGCGCCCAGACCAACGGTCTTATGCAGAGCACTCACCGTCCTCATAGCCGCGCTGAGTATCACCCTGGGGCTCACCGCCCGGGCCGGCACCGCACAGGCCGCAGACGACTGTTCCGGCCTGTCCTGCCTGACGTTCACGTCGGTCAACAGCGGACGGAACCTGGACGTCCAGAACGGCAACACCGGAGACGGCGTCTTCATCGTCACCAACTCCGCGCCCGGCTACCACCAGAAGTGGGACGCCCACCTTCAGGGCTCCGACTCGTCGTTCACCCTCGTCAACGACGACACCGGCAAGTGCATCGAATCCGGGCTCCCGCTCAAGCAGCAGTCCTGCTCCGGCTCTTCCGCGCAGCGCTGGTACTTCCAGCCCGTCAACGGCACCACGGACACGTTCATGATCCGTAGCGCCGGCGACAACAAGTGCCTCGACGTGGTCCGCGCCGCGCAGTACGACGACGCCTGGACGCAGACCTACAGCTGCAACGGCACCAAGGCCCAGCAGTGGAAGATCCCGAGCAGCGCAAGCGACGCGGCGCTCACGGCCGCCGTCGACTACGCCTCGAAGCGCTGCCAGAAGGACAGCTCCACGTGCTCGTGGACAAAGGGTTCCCAGGCCCCGGCCGAGCCGCTTCCGAAGAAGTGCGTCTCCCCCGTCTGGTACAACGGCACCGAGGCACCGGTGCCGTGGACTTTCTCGCTGAACACCTCCACGGGCTGGTCGAGCCAGCTCGGCGTGACCTTCACTTCGGGCCTCGGCACGGGCGGTGCGAGCCCTGTCCAGACCAGCGTGAGCCTCACCATCTCCGGCCAGGTCACCTACGACGTACGTCAGGATCTCGGCAACAGCCTGATGATCACCGTTCCGTCGCACCAGTACGGGTGGGTGGCACTGTCGGAACTGGCGACGAAGGTGACCGGCGAGTGGACCTTCGATGCCAACGGGTTCCCCTGGAAGGCGAGGGACACCGTCACCGTTCCGCTGAAGAGTGACGACCAGGGCCGGTCCAGCATCTATCTGGCCCAGACCAGCCCGAACTTCACGACCTGCAACAGCTGAACCGGCACAAGGGGTGGGCCCACACGACCGTGCGGGCCCACCCTGCTCCCGGGTCCCTCCTTACCGGATTCTCGCCCTGCGGTCCCTCATCGAGTGGCAGCCGGACGCCGGACGACTTTCCCACGTAGCGGAAGTCCCGGCCGCTCGGGCGGTGTGGCGTAGCGACAGTCCCGGCGGCTCAAGCGGTGCGGACCGCTCCTCCGATCACGGGTGCTGGGTGGATCCGTGATCGGCCTGGTAGACGGTTTCCCACGGCACCAGCCGCCAGGGACTGCTGGAGTTCGTCGGGTCCAGCAGGCTGCGTACGGCCTCGATCGTGTCGTCCTGGGAACCGGCCCAGTCGTTGCCGGCGGTTCGCATCCAGAGTTCCCGGCCGGCGACGAAGTCGTTGGCGAAGGCCTCCCAGGAGCCATAGGTCTGTGCCACGGGCGCTACGGCGCTCGCGAGGAGTTGCCAGGCGCCGGGTTCGTCGACGTATCCGGCACCGAACCCGAGCCTGACGACCGTGACGTAGCGGCCGAAGTCCCACGCCACCGGCGGGTGCCCGAGCGCCGACGTCATCTGCATACGGTGGCCCTCGGTCGCCAGCCACCGCAGGGTCGCCTGCAAACTCTCCGGCGAGGTGACGTCCCAGCTTTGCTGCAGGCCCACCTTGCAATGGGTGGAGTTGATCCGCTTCAGGGGGTAAAGCATCAGGTGGCTGCGCCCCCACATGCGCTCCGACAGCATCGCATCCAGCGAGACCATCCATCGCTGATGGGCCGTCAGCGGGTTGGGGTAGCGCTTCTTCGCCGACCGCCCGAACGTCATCTTGAGCAGGGCTGAGGCAAGTGTCCATCCGTTCATGGCCAGCGATCTTCACAGCGGTGGATCAACAGGTCAAACGGTTCGCGCCCCGAGTCCGCGAGAGCGTACCCGGTACGGCTCAGTGCTTCACCTCGTCTCCCCGCTGCGCGCCCGCGCCCGGCGTCCGCATCGCCTGGCTGTGGGCGCGCGGCGAGGCTGCGCGGAGGGAACCGGTTCACGATGCCGTCGGCCGGGACTCCAGCCGCAGTTGGACCTCCTGCTCCTGGTCACCGGATGCTGAGCCGACGTCCCGGACCGTGAAGACCTGGGCCAGGCCTGCGCGCAGCCGGTCGACCGCCCAATAGCCACCCTGGACGGTGGCCGTCACCGGCGCGGTCAGCCGGCGCGGCGCTGCCTGCGCCGGTGCCTGCGAGACCTCAACGGTCGCGAGCCACACGGTCGTCCCCGCCCCGGCCGAGGCTTGAGGTGCATCGTCCGTCGCCCGGTCAGAGGTGAAAAGGGCGTTGAGCGCGTGGAAGACCCTGTGTGCGTCCTCGGGCCTGCAGTCGGTGACTTCCACCTGGACCTGGGTCGCGCCCTGATCCGTCTGTGCCACCTCTTCGGCGTCCTTCACTGTGGGCTTCCTCTCCGAGTGGTGCTTACAGCTACGCAGCCCGGCCCTCTCCAGCAGACGGGCGAACGAGTGGAGGAGTGGTTCAGCAACCGCCGGGAACGAGCCTGCCCCGGCATGTGAGAGCGCGTACCCGATCAGCGCCCGCCTACAACCACCCGGACCGTCTCATCCGCCACTCACTCCGTCCCGCCACTGACCGGTCCAGAAGCGACCGGGTGGAACCCGACGGACACACGCTCACCGCCCGAACTGGCTGGTCCACGGTGCGGACGGCGATCTGGGCAGTCGCGCTCGCCTACGACCTCGCCGGGACCTCCCGGAAGGGCTGGACCGACACCACGGTCGTCGCCGCCTTCGTGGTGGCCGCCCCCGCCTTCCCCCTGATTTGATGCGGATCCCCGACGTCAAGCTGCCGATTCACGGAGCGAGGAGCGCTGCACATGCCCGACGGACCGCGGCTTGAGAAAGCCCTCGATTACCTGCGTTCCGAGCTGGCCACCGGGCGATCGGCGACGACCGAGTTGACCACTCGGGCCGTCTGGCTGGCCTTCCAGCGGTTCGGGCGGCAGCGTTTTGACACAGCACCCACACCCGACGCCGACGGTCTGCTCTTCCAGTACGGCACCTACACCGCCAGCGGGCGACCGATGTTCACTGTGGATCTCACTCGACAGTTCGACATCGTTGATGACGACGGTGAGCACGACCACTATGTGCAGGTTCACTGCGAACTCCGCTACGAGCCGGAGTCCGCCCTGGACGCCCTCGGAAGCGTCGGTCTCTGGTTCTTTCACGACACCAATGCAGACCTCGACCAGTGGTTCGAGGGGGCGGGAGCTCGCCTCGGACTGCTACTCGATCGCAGACCCGCCGAGATCGAGTTGTACGAGGATCTCGTATAGGCCATGCGAGCGGCAGGACGTCAAGCAGCGCACCCGGGGGCGGGCAAGTTCGCTGATTGACCTTCACCTTGGGGAAGGTCGCAGCATCAGCGGCATGCACTTCCAGATGCCCCCGTGCCGCCATCAGGAACTCATCCGCGAGGCCGACAATTTCCGACTGGCCCAGGAAGCCCGGAAGGGGAAACCGCCCCGCCGGGCTGCCACAGCCGGCAAACCGCTGCTCTCCCGCCTGTACCTACCGGGCTGGCTCCGGGGATGAAAGGTCGCGTAAGTACGGTTTGTGCGGAACATCCGCCAACAGCGCGAGGTAGGGCCCGGTCCGCAGTTCCGCGAGTTTGCAAAACGGTAGTACTGGGTGCGCCCGGGAGACGCCGAGGAGTGCTTCCGCGGCCGGGTACAGCTCCGCCTGCGGCATCGCACGCACCGTCCGACCGCGCTGCTCAGAGTCTTGTCGCGGCCTCCATGACCTGGTCTCCTGTACCGCGGGCTCCGTAACGCGCTCGCCGGCCGGTTGCACACGCATGCGGCACGGGCGCGAGACCGAGGATGGGAACGGCGTGGAATCAGTGGCAGGGCAGGACGTACGGGGCACGCTGCCCGAGGGTCTCGGTGGGGCCATACGCGAGACCGCCGAGGAGATCGCCGCGCTGCTGCGCCGGGGCGCCGACATGGGGCTTCCGGTACCCGGATCGGAGTGGAACATCGGGGAGGCGGCAGCGCATCTGGCGCAGGCCAACGAACTGATGGCGGACATTGCGGCAGGACATGCACGCAGATACGGGGACGGCACGCCGCAGAGTCTCGCCGCGGCCAATGAACGAGCGCTCGCCGAGTTCGACGAGCGTGCGGCTGAGCCGCTGGCCGCGATCATCGTGGCGCAGGCCGATGCCTACCTGACGGCGTTGGACGACGGTGCCACGGATGGGACTGTCGTCACCCCGCTGGGCCCGATGGGCCCGGACGTACTGGGGTCGTACCTGCTCACACACATGCTGGGCCACGGCTACGACCTCGCCCGTGCACTCGGTCGTCCACATGTGATCGACTGCGCACGGGTCGAGCTGACCCTGCCGTTCCTGATCACGGCCATGCCACGCGTGACCGACAGCGCCCACACAAACGGGCTGACCGCCCGCTACGCGATCCGCTTGTGGGGTGGCGCCCGGTTCGGTGTGACCGTGACCGACGGTGCGGTGTCTGTGAGCTCGCAGCCGCCCTCCCGCCCGGACTGCACCATCCTCACCGAGCCGGTCACCTTCCTCCTGATGGCACTCGGCCGCCGCGGCCAGTGGAGCGCCATCTCCCGGGGCCACATCCTCGCCTGGGGCCGCAAGCCATGGCTCGCCCCCCGCTTCCCGGCTCTCTTCAAGGCACCCTGAGCGCAGCGGGCCAGTGACTGCACCAGGTCGAGGGCCAAGTCCTGGGACAGGGGCCTCCAGTTCGCGTCCGTCGTGAGAACTGCTTCCGCGGCTGCCCGCACCGTACAAAGCCTGGTTCGCTGTCGTAGCACTGCCGCCCATTTGCGGCGGCCACCCGGGCCCGCGCAGCGGCAGGCCCCTGAGCTGTGTGTGTTTTCCTCAGCACAGGATGTGCCGACCCGCTCTCGTTAGCTCCTAGGTTCTGTCTCTTTGGTCAGCGTCGGGTCCAGATGAGGATGGCGGCCAGGTGGAGTGCGGCCTGGTAGGCGATGGCGAGTTTGCCTGTTCGCATGGCCAGTCCGCGCCACTGTTTGAGGCGGTTGATGCATCGTTCGACGGTGTTGCGCTGCTTATAGGTCTCGGCGTCGAAGCCGGGTGGTCTGCCGCCGAATTGGCCCCGTCGTCGGCGATGGCCGATCTGGTCGGTGGGCTGTGGGATGACTGAGCGGATGCCGCGGCGGCGGAGATGCCCGCGGATCGCACGGGAGGAATACGCGCGGTCCGCGAGAACGGCTGTGGGTCGGGTTCTGGGTCTTCCGAGCCCGACCCGTGGAATCCGGATGCGGGCCATCACGGCTTCGAAGCCCGGTGCATCACCGGCCTGACCTGCAGTGACGACGATAACGAGCGGACGTGCTCGGCCATCGCTGGCCAGATGGACCTTGGTGCTCAATCCGCCCCTGGAACGTCCGATTCCGTGATCGACGGGTTCGGCCCAGCCGACCGCCCCCTTTTCCTGGCGCCGGCGGCGTGCTGGTGAGCCCGGCAGACGGTGGAGTCCACCGACACGGTCCAGCAGACGTCGTCCTCGGCATCCGCCGCTGCCAGGACGGCGGTGAAGATGCGTTCCCACGTGCCGTCGACGGCCCACCGCAGCAAGCGCTTGTGAGCGGACTGGAACGAACCGAGCTCACCGGGCAGATCCCTCCACAGCGAGCAGGTCCGGCACTTCCACGCGATGGCCTCAAGCGTGCGGCGATGGTCGGCTCACCGCCGCCCACAGACCGGATCGGCCGCCCAACTCTGCGGAGACGGTAGTGCGCTACGCCCCTACGCGAGAGCCTGAGTCCTTACGTCAGAAGCCCTCGACACCAGCAATGTGGGAGCGCAGATCTTCTACGATCTCGTCTGCTTCGCCGGAAGTTGGCAGCTCCCAGTGCGTTTCGTCACCGATCTCGAGGGCGCCTTCGCTGCTGAAGCGGAGCAGCTCTGGGGAGGGGATGAAGACATCTCGCAGCCACTTCGCGATGACGGCGGCTTCGCTGGGTGAGGCCAGGGTGAGAGTGACACAGCCGCACTCTTCGAACGGAAGGGTTGCCAGTCCTCGGAGTACGGCTTCCTGCGCGAGGACCACCTCGAAGCTCAGGTAGCCCCCTCCCCTGACGTCGTCGTCGGGCATCATGCGTGTGAAGGCGCCGGGGAACTCTTGCTTGAGGGCTGCTTCGAACCCTTCGAACGTCATGTGCCAGGCGTCCGCGTCATCAACCGGTGGGTAGAAGAGAAAGGTTGCGCGGACTTCGTTGTCGGTCATGGATTCCTGCATTTCTACGGTTCATACCGCGTAGTTCCCTGCACTTTTGCCATGGCCATCATGGCCTGCCAGTAGGCGGAGCCTTCCTTGTCATTCGTAATGATCTCCAGCCCTTTGACCTTAGTATTTCGGGGATCGGACATGGCTTCGCGGTAGCGGACGAGCTCTTGTTTGTCCTTGGGGTACATTGCGTCGCGGCGGGGGTTGAACTTGGGCTTTCCGTTTTTGCCCATCTCGACGGGGGCATTCATCGTCTTCTCGTACTCATCGAGACGCCGGAAGGTTTTCTTGCAGTCCGGCTCCCTCACGTACTTGGCGTCGACCATGTAGCCGTCGGCTGGCCGCATCCCATCGACCATCAGACCTTTGCCGCTTCCACCGACGGAGCCAGGGGGCAGTGGGACTTCTCGCTCGGGGTAGCCTGCGACCCTTTTTTGGTAGGCGTTCTGGGGATTGCTGCTGTCGCCGCCGCCGGCGAAGCCTCCGGCAGGGAGCGAGTTTCTCCAGGTGCGGAACTGCGCTTGCTCGTGGGGCGAGAGGAGGTTGGGGTGGTTGGGAGGCAAGGGGTCGCTGTGCGAGAGAGTCGGATCGACCCCTTGTCCCATCGGGACCATGGCCGGCGCAGAGGCCAGCAGGATCGGCGTGGGCACCCGGATGCCGCCGCCCGGCAACAATGGAGGGCGAGGTGGTGCCCCCTCCCCTCCCGGCAGCTTGATTCTGGCTTGCGAGGAGTCCAAGACATGTGCGATTGCACCGAGTTGGCGGATCCGTGGGTCGCTGAGGACGGCGTCCTGAAGGCCCCCGTCATATCCGTTCCCGCCGAGAAGGGGCTGTTCCCAGGGAAGATCGACACGGAAGAAGTCGGCACTGTGTACGTCGATGGCGGCGAGCGCCGAGTCGATGTGGTCCGCGTAGTTCTCGCAGGCGTTTGCCAATTGGGTGCAGGCAGCGACGATGTTGGCGATCAACGGCTCGTCCTCCTGTGCCTGCGAGGGAGGAGTCCCAGCTCCGATGCACCGCTTGAAGTAGTCATGGAAGGAGTCCGCAGCGGCTCCTGCGTGGTGTTTTCGGGCCGTCGAGGCGCACAGCTGGGCGTCGCCAAGGTGTCGCTCCATCAGCCTCCCGGCATGGCGCCAAGATCCGGCGACCTCACGGGCTTTCTCGGCCGATCCGCGGTAGAGATTGCCTCCACCGGGTGCGTACTGGTGATACCAGGCCGTGTCACCGATCGCCTCGGGAAGCTCTTCGCCCAGCCCAATGAACCGCGATGAACAGTCACGCCCGGGGTCGCCCATGTTGGCCGAGAGGTCCTCCTGCCCACCGAGTAGGTCGGCGCTCACCTGACTTTCGGTCGCCATGTACTCGCGGGCGGTCTGCATCAGGCCCGCCCCGGTCGCTCCCATGACGTAGGAGCTGAAGCCCATCTGGTCGAGCGTCGTTCCAGCAGCCGGCTTGTAGGCCGCAACGAAGCTTCTGCCGGCGTCATCGTCGCCAGCCATCCCTTTCTGGGCCTCCAGCTCACTCGCGAGTGCAATGGCGGTGTCCCGGACACCCCGCATCACTTCCATCATCGTCATCGATGCCTTGATCATCTGGCCAGCATCGAACTCGAAGCCGCTCATCTTCCCCCGTCGGTAGCATGACAACCAGCCACCCATTTCTACTGCACAGTGATCAAGCCTGCTGATCTGGGGTCATGAACAAGACAGAGCAGGCGGCGACGCACCCAAGCGGGCGATGCTTTCGGGCCGACACTCGCTGCAGGCGTCGAGTTAGCGAGGGCTGACGCCGAAGCGCTGGGCAAGCCCCCCGGGCCAGAAGGCGGTGGGCATCGTACTGTTCAGCTGCCGCCTCTGGGTCGCTACGGCTGCCGGCGTCGGCGAGCGCGAGCATCGCCTTACGCACGGCCTCGCCCAGCTGGGCCATGGTGCCAGCGGTGATGATGCGCGTGCCGGGAGGTGCCACGGCGTTGTGCTCGAGCGTGTTGGCACGGTGCAGACTGGTCGTAGGTCTGCTGGAACCAGCTCATGGAGTAGCACCGCTTGTGAGTCGGTGGGCTTGATCCGGGTGGGCTTGACTCCCTCGATGTGCCGCAGGATCGCGGGATTGTGCACGAGCGCCTTGACTAGGATCTGCTGGGCTTTGGGTTCGTCGATGAAGTGCTGATAGGCAGCCAACTGTTCCTGGAGGAATCCTCGTTCGGTCGGGCCCTTGGCAGCTGCGACATCCTCGCTCATGTGGCGGACGGCTTGGGCATGTTGGCCGAGCGAGGCTTGATCGAAGGCTCGGCGGACGGGGACAGCGACCGCGGAAATGGTGCTCTTGGGGTAGGTGACCTCGGCCAAGCGCCGCGTGCGGCTCCGACCCAGCCCGGGTCCGGCCCAGGACCTGCGCGATCACGCCCTCGATCTGTTCCAGGGGCTGGCCAGCCAGTTTCGCGGCCACCTGGCGGGCGAACTCGATCTAGGCGAGGGTCGCGGGGCTAAAGCGGGACCGGTACCTGGGCGAGGCGATCAATTGCGACAGGTGCGATCCCACCAGTAGGACGACGCAGTGGCCGTTGACGGAGCGCACTCCTCGGCCCATACCCTGCTCGATGCGCTGTAGCTGCCGGTTCACCATCTCGTCAGAGTCGCCGAGCACGCTCGCCTCGCGGCGGGTCAGACCGCCGTAGGCCTGCGGCAGCCCGTCAGGCCAGAAGCCGACTGCACGCCTCGCACCGCAGCTCGTCCGCCGGCACCGGGGGCAGTGGCGGCGGCTTGGGAGGGCGTGCGACCTCTGCCCGCCACTGCTCCGCGGCGTGTCTGGCCTCCCTCATCAAGATCGGCATAGCCTCGGTGCGGACCACGTCGAAATGCACATCCGACGGCCGACGTGGCTGGCACCGGGGTGACCGGGAGCCTGGAGAAGGGTGAGCACGTTGAAGATCGCGGTAGATGACCTGTCCGGTCCGGAGATTGCCAGGTTCCTCGACGAACACGTCCAGCAGATGCGGTCCCTCACGCCATTGGAGAGCAAGCACGCCCTCGATCTCGATGGTCTCCGGAAGCCCGGAATAACGTTCTGGTCAGTCTTGGACGATGGCAGCCTGGTGGGCTGTGGTGCGATCAAGAGGCTGGACGCGGGCCACGCGGAGCTGAAGTCGATGCGTGCCAGGCCGACTCGGCAGCGAAGCGGGATCGCCTCCCGGCTGCTGGAGCACATCGTCAGCGAAGCCCAGCGCATGGGGTTCACTCGACTGAGCCTGGAGACCGGTGACTCTCTGACCGCTTACTCAAATCACCTCGCACGGGAACTGAGTGACATGCCGTAGCCATTGCTACTCGACCTACTACGTCGTCAGCGTCGATGGACAGGGCAGGGAGTCGGCTCCCCGCATCACCAGCGCGGAACGGCCGTTCACGACAGGGTGAGTGAGGACGGAAACTCGAGCCCCCGACCAATGTTGAACCCTGCACCTGTGTCGGGCGTTCGTCCTCGCCCGAGACCGTGGAGGTGAAAAACTCTTCAGGAGGGGCCGGGTCGACGTTGCCTTTGCCTTTGAGCGCCCTCCAATTCGTAGGTTCGACTCATGACGACTCAGCAGCACAAGATCAACACCGGGTTCGGAGCCAGCAGCACCGCGAGTGATGTCCTGCGGGGCATCGACCTGTCCGGCAAGCTCGCGATCGTGACCGGCGGCTATTCGGGACTGGGCTTGGAGACGACGCGAGCCCTCGCCGCTGCGGGAGCCCACGTCGTCGTCCCCGCCCGGCGCCGCGCCGCGGCCCAGGAGGCGGTGAACGGGATCGACGGTGTGGAGGTGGACGAGCTCGAGCTGACAGACCTGGACAGTGTGCGGTCCTTCGCCGAGCGGTTCCTGGACTCGGACCGCGACATCGACATGGTGATCAACAACGCCGGGATCATGGCCTGCCCGGAAACGCGTGTCGGCCCGGGCTGGGAAGCCCAGTTCGCCACCAATCACCTCGGACACTACGCGCTGGTGAACCGGCTGTGGCCGGCGATCGCGCGAGGCGGTGCGCGTGTGGTGTCGGTGTCCTCCAACGGACATCAACTCTCCGACATCCACTGGGACGACGTGCACTTCGAGCACGGTTACGACAAGTGGCAGGCGTACGGACAGGCGAAGACGGCGAACGCCTTGTTCGCCCTCCAGTTGGACACGCTGGGCCGAGACGCCGGAGTACGGGCGTTCTCGCTGCACCCGGGTGCCATCTCCACGCAGCTGGCCCGGTACATGTCCCAGGAGGAGCTGACGGAGCTGTCCGCGATGATCGACGCCAGTGCGACGAACAGCGGCTGGAAGACGCCCGAACAGGGCGCGGCCACGCAGGTGTGGGCGGCGACCTCTCCCCGGTTGGCAGGTATGGGCGGCGTGTACTGCGAAGACTGCGACATCGCCGAGCCCGCCGCGAAGGACACCGCCCTGGGCAGCGGAGTGCGAGCCTGGGCCACTGATCCACAGGGCGCTGCACGGCTGTGGAGGCTGTCAGCCCAACTCACCGGAGTCGATGCCTTCACCGCGATGACGTAAGTGCGCGGCTGTCCAGGCCGACGGTGCAGACAGCGACAGAGCGCCGATCTCGTCACGTGATCGGCCTCTTCCGCCTCGGCGTGGGTCGCCAGAGCCTGTTGCCGCTCGTGTGCCGTGGCCCCAGCGCACGAGTCGCGACGCCCGGAATCCGCCGCGTGCATTTCCGGGGTGCAGGGCCGTCGTTGGCGTACTGCGCGCGGCGTTCCGACGTCCTCTCCGTCCCCTGCCCAGTTGTCGATGACGGGGTGGGCCGTTGCCGAAGGTCACCGTTTTTTTTCCGGTCACCGATTCGCGGCGATTGAGTTTTCCGTCGGCACGGGCTGAGCCGCCTGCTGTGACGCAATCACGTCGAGGGCTTCCTCAGGGCTCGCATGGACCGGGGTGGTCACACTGATCCCGGTCAGGTCGAGCAGACGCAGCACCACATCGGACACCGCTGCCAGGTGCAGGCCCCCGTCAAGGCGCTTGGCCTCGTTCGATGCGCGGATGATGATGTTCAGCCCCGAGGAGTCCATGAACGGCACGGCGCGCAGGTCCAACACGAGAAACCGCCTGCCGTGCACGATCTGGTTGGCCAGCTGGTGGTGAAGGGATGTCCCGGTCTCACCGTCCAGATCCCCCGACACGGACACCACCGCCACCTCGGGCCCGGTGACGTTCACCTCGACGCTCAACTCGCACGACTCGGACACGATCTCCGCCTCTCTGTTGATCGGTGGAGCTCGCGTACCCCGTCATCGTTCCTTCAGACAAGGAGAGAAGCACAGTCGGTCGGTGGAGACACCTCCCGCTGCCGACCACGGGGCGGGCGGCACGTCGCCGCAGTCATGGTCGGCCGCGAGGGGTCCGCCGGCGGGCCCGGCCCGCCCCCGTCGGAGCCTCGCCGGCGAGCCCGGCGAGCCCATCGGCCCGTCGGCCCGTCGGCCCATCGGCCCGTCGGAGCGGCACAGCCGCCAGGTCTACGGATGCAGGACGACCTTCGTGTAGCCCTCGATGCGCTTGTCGAACTTGTCGTACGCCGAGGGGGCCTGGTCAAGGGGTAGTTCGTGCGAGACGACGAAGCTCGGCGTCGCTCGGCCCTCGATGATCATGTCGCGCAATTGTCGGTTGTAGCGCTTCACGTTGCACTGCCCGGTCCCCATCCGCAGGCCCTTCTCGAAGAGCTTGCCAATCGACACGAGGAGCATGCCCCGCTTTGCCTGCTCGTCAGGGCCGCCCGGATCGGCCGGAACGTACAGGCCCGGTACGCCGAGGGCACCGGTGGCCCGCACCGTGTCGACGAGCGAGTTCAGGACGGTCGCCGGTTCCTCGCGGGCCTCGCCGTGCGCCATCGCCTGATAGCCGACGGCGTCCACGCCCTTGTCCGTGCCGACGCCCTTCGTCTGGTCCTTGATCTGCTGCACCGGGTCGCCCTCGGCGAAGTTGATCGGGACCGCGCCGATCTCCCGGGCCTTCTCCAGCCGCTCGGGAACCCGGTCCACGACGAAAACCTTGCTCGCTCCGCGCAGGAGAGCCGAGTAAGCAGCCATGAGCCCCACCGGCCCGCCGCCGTACACCGCGACGCTCTCGCCCGGACGTAGCTGGGCGAGTTCACAACCGTGGTAACCGGTGGGGAAGATGTCAGCGAGCAGCATGAAGTCGTTCTCGTGCTCGTTTCCCGGGGGCAGCTTCAGGCAGTTGAAGTCGGCGTAGGGAACGCGAAGATATTCCGCCTGGCCGCCCGACCAGGGCCCCATGGCGACATAGCCGTAAGCGCCGCCCGCAAATCCAGGATTGACGGTCTGGCAGAATCCGGTGAATCCCTCGACGCAATTGGTACAGAACCCGCAGGCGACGTTGAAGGGCATGACCACACGGTCGCCCTCCTTGAGGGAGGTGACACCCTGGCCTATTTCCTCGATGATCCCCATGTTCTCGTGACCGAATACGATGCCCGGCTCGGCCGCCGTACGCCCTTCGTACATATGCAGGTCCGAACCGCAGATCGCAGTGGACGTGATCTTTACGATCACCTCGTTGGGGTGCTGGATGCTGGGCTTCTCCACATCCTCGACCTCAACCGTGTACGGCCCTTTGTAGACGATGGCTTTCATTTGCTGCCACCTCTCGCTCGGCGGATAGCACGCAGAATTTCCCCACCCTTTGACGTGACCTATCCCTCATGATTCTCCGGTCTACTGGATGCGGCAAGCCGGTAACGTGAGAAGGGATATCCACTCCGGGCGTCGCAATGTCGTACCGAGAAACGAAAGAGGGAGGACAGCGCGTGGCAGCACAGCGACTCGGGACCCTGCTCGTCCCAGTGCACGGCCTGTCCGGCACCTCCTACCCGCCCGGAACGACGGTTACCGTCCGCGGTCGCGGTGCGACTGTCGATGCGTTTGTCCACGGCGACTGGCTCCCCCTGTCGTGGTGGGAGTTCTCCGACGGCCTCCGCGAGGACATCGCCGACCGTTGACCGGTCCTGCGTGCGGCTTCGCCGTGTACGCCTCTGATCTGCACGGATCTGCGATTGCCCAGCCGCGCCGCCTCCCGCGACGAGGCCCCCCGCTTCCCGCCGGGACGGGCTGAGCCGTCACCGCGTCATGAGTGCTGTGCGTGTTCATTCCGTCACGGCCGCAGCTGCCCCCCCCATCCGCTCGCCATTTAATTCGTGCGAAATCGGGCAAGCTGCCGGTATGGGCACTCAATTTCATGATCCGAATCCACGTGACACCCCCGACTCCGCCCCTGTAGGCGGGGTACCCCCCGGGGAAACCCCGCCGGGCGAGGGCAGTACGGGAGCAGAGACCGGCCCCCGCGACCAGCAGACACGGGGCTGGGCCAAAGGCCCGGTCATCATCCTCGCCATCCTCGTCGCGCTCTGCGCAGCGTTCTTCATCGCCTACGCCGTGATCGTGGCGGTGTGACCGTCGGCGGTCCCGAGTGCCGACAGCGCAATCGCCGCCAAGGCATCATGCGTCGACGCGTCGGGACCACCGGCCGGGTGCATCGAGGGCGCCGCAGGAGCCCGGCACTACAGCTCGGGTCCCTCCCGAACGGGCCGCTGCGGCTTGCCCGCGGCTGCCGTCAGGTCAGCTCGTAGGTGAGGGTGTAGTAGGCGCCATCCTGGCGGAACTTCATCTCGCCGTATCCCAGCAGGGGAATCTGCTCGCCGAGGAAGTCGTCGTCGTCAAGGCTGTCGCTCTCGTACATTCGGACCCGAGCGACATCGCCCTCGTACCGGAAGGACTTGTTGATGGAGCGCTTGCCGTCCTCGCCGATTTCGGTCGAGTAGACCTGCTTCCCATTGATCGTGATGTAGATGTCGTCATTGCCGTTCCAGTCCTCCTGCTTGACGCATTCGAGCTGGCCAAACTTCACGACGCTCATAGGTCTTCCCCTCGTTGTCTTGTCGGTGGTGCGTGCCTGTGAGACCGATCCTGGCTGCCGGAGATCAACAGTCACTAAACGGCGGTGGCGGGCGCGTTCGGGCCGGCGCCAGGTTCCGCCGGCGAGCGGGGCGGGGGAGGTGTGAGGGATGGATGGACTGGGGAAGAGCCCTGGCCGCTCGCCGTTGCAGGCCTCTCACCGCTTCCGGCCGCTGATGGCAGACGGCACAACACGCGCACTCCCGGCCGCTGATGACAGACGGCACCGACATGCGCACCCCTCCGAAAACGGCAAGCACCGGCCCCTTCAGAACTTGGCGCATCGAGCACCGCTGATGAAGCCCCCTAGTGCGGGACCAGCCCTACCCCAGCGGCGAGTTGGGCACTGGTCCAGTCCAAAGCGTTGACGCACTCGCGGTGAGGGTTCACCCTGTGGAGCAATTGGTCTGGACCAACTGCTCTTCATGGGAGGGCATGTGCCACCTCGTCACGTCAGAACTCTCGCCGCCGTGGTCTCGGCGGCCTGCCTCGCGCTCGCCGCGGCCGGCACGGCTCTCGCGGGCGGCCACGGCATAGCTCCCGCGGCGCCGAAGTCCGTGGGCAGCAACTGGTACGCCGCGGCGCCCTATCTCATGCCGCTCGACAACGACCCGCCGGACGCCGCGACGGTGATGGACGCCACCGGCCTCAAGGCGTTTCAGCTCGCCTTCATCCTGGCCCCGAACGGTGGCGGCTGTTCGCCGACATGGGGCGGGACCAGCCCGGTGGGTTCGGACACCGCGGTGGCCGGCGTGATATCCGCGATCCGCGCGAAGGGCGGAGATGTCTCCGCGTCCGTCGGCGGGTACGGCGGCACCAAGCTCGGACAGAGTTGCGCCACCCCCGAGGCGACAGCTGCCGCATACCAGCAGGTCGTCGACAAGTACGGCCTCAAGGCGCTCGATTTCGACCTGGAGGAGCCGGAGTACGAGAACACCGCCGCCATACACAATGAAATCGGGGCTGCCAAGATCCTTCAGCAGAAGAATCCGGGTATCTACCTCTCCATCACCACAGCCGGCACGGCCGACGGCACCGGCTGGTTCGGCAAGCAGATGCTCAACGAGGCCAAGTCCCAGTCCTTCGCCCCGGACAACTTCTCCATCATGCCTTTCGACGGCGGCTTCAACGGGGCGGCTTCACAGACCGCCGCCCTGACCAACTTCAACGCCATCCTGCGGTCCACCTTCGGCTGGGACGAAGCCACCGCGTACGCCCACGAGGGCATCTCACAGATGAACGGCCGCAGCGACACCGGTGAGTACTTCACCCAGGCCGACTTCCAGACGGTGCTGGACTTCGCGACCGCCCACCACATGGCACGCTTCACGAACTGGTCCGTCAACCGGGACCGGCAGTGCTCCCCGCCGGACAACAACGGCAAGACGTCCGGCACCTGCAGCAGCGTTCCGCAGGGCGCATACGACTTCACCAAGTACTCGGTGAAGTTCGCCGGGGCCACTCCCCCCACCACGCCTCCCACCACCCCACCGGGCAACGGCAGCTGCACCGCGGCCGCCTACGGCGCCGGGACCGTCTACGTGGGCGGCGACACGGCCTCGTACAACGGCCACACATGGAAGGCCAAGTGGTGGACGCAGGGCGAAACGCCCTCCACCGGCGGCTCGGGAGTCTGGCAGGACCTGGGCACCTGCTGACCCCGGAGGGCAGGAGCGTCTCCGCCCGGCCGCTCCTGCCCTCCCCCGCCCCTTCCTCTGCGAAGCCAACCGGCTCCCTGCCTGCTGAGGAGCGACTGCCGCTCCCGGAAGCCGGGGTGCGCCGGCATCAGCATGATCGCGCCGACGGCAACCAGTTCCGCCCCACCGCCCCTTTGGTGAAATTGTTGTTTCTTCTGTGTTGAACATCTGTCAAAAAGCGTCAACTCCTGGCACGCTCCCATCGATTCACTCCTTCTGCTCCACCGGGCACCCCACCCCTCGGCTGCCCGGCCGCTTCTTGGACCGCGACCCCGCAGTCCTCACAAGGGAGACCGAGTTGAGACGGATCTCGTCCACCCCCCGCAAGAACACCCTGCGCGCTGCCGCCCTGGTGGCCTCCGCCGCCATGGTCGCCGTCGGCGTACAGGCCGGCTCGGCCAGCGCGCAGCCGGACCGCGCGACCGGCGCGTCGGCGGTCCAACTCTCCACCGCACAGCGGGCGTCCGCGCTCCAGGATGCTCAGAACAGTGCCACCGCCATCGCCGCGAAGATCGGCCTCGGCGCGCGGGAGAAGCTCGTCGTCCGAGACGTCGTCAAGGACGCGGACGGCACGGTGCACACCCGGTACGAGCGCACCTACGCAGGGCTGCCGGTCCTCGGCGGCGACCTGGTGGTACACGAGGCCAAGTCCGGCACCCGCAGCGTCACCAAGGCGACCAACGCCCGTATATCCGTGGCCAGTACGTCCGCCGCGCTCGCCCCCTCCGCCGCGAAGAAGAGCGCACTCAGCGCTGCCGCCGCGAAGAAGGACACCAGGACCAGCGCCTCCACCACCCCGCGCAAGGTGATCTGGGCCGCTACGGGCAAGCCGGTTCTCGCGTACAAAACCGTCGTCACCGGTGTCCAGAAGGACGGCACGCCCAGCGAACTGCATGTCATCACCGACGCGGCCACCGGCAAGAAGCTGTTCCAGAACGAGGCCATCGAGACCGGCACCGGCACCAGCACCTACAGCGGCAAGGTCGCGCTCACCACCACCAAGAGCGGATCGACCTACCAGCTCACCGACGGTGCGCGCGGCGGCCACAAGACGTACGACCTCAAGCAGGGTACGTCGGGCACCGGCACGCTCTTCACCGACGCGGACGACGTATGGGGCGGCGGCCGTCAGACCGCCGGCGTCGACGCGCACTACGGGGCGGCCGTCACCTGGGACTTCTACAAGAACACCTTCGGCCGCAACGGCATCCGTAACGACGGCAAGGGCGCCTACTCCCGCGTCCACTACGGCAACAGCTACGTCAACGCCTTCTGGGACGACGGCTGCTTCTGCATGACCTACGGCGACGGCAGCGGGAACACCCACCCGCTCACCTCCCTCGACGTGGCCGCCCATGAGATGAGCCACGGCGTCACCGCCGCGACCGCGGGACTCAACTACAGCGGTGAGTCGGGCGGTCTCAACGAAGCCACGTCCGACATCTTCGGCACGTCGGCCGAGTTCTTCGCCAAGAACACCACGGACGTGGGCGACTACCTCATCGGTGAGAAGATCAACATCAACGGGGACGGCACCCCGCTGCGCTACATGGACAAGCCCAGCAAGGACGGAGCCTCGGCCGACTACTGGTCCAGTGGTGTCGGCAACAAGGACGTCCACTACTCCTCGGGTGTCGCCAACCACCTCTTCTACCTGCTGTCCGAGGGCAGCGGCGCCAAGACCATCAACGGCGTCAGCTACAACAGCCCCACCTCCGACGGCTCCAAGGTCACCGGAATCGGCCGGGCCAAGGCCGAGCAGATCTGGTACAAGGCCCTCACCACGTACATGACCTCCACCACCAACTACAAGGCCGCGCGCGCCGCCACCCTGAAGGCGGCAGGTGCCCTGTACGGCACAACGAGCGCGGAGTACAAGGCGGTTGGCGCCGCCTGGACCGGCGTCAACGTGAAGTAAGCACCCCTCGGGTACTGCGTCCCGGCACCGGCCCCGGTGCCGGGACGCAGCCGTCTGCTGCAGCTGATACCCGACCCGCGGGCTGCCCCGACGACGGCCCGGCTGTTCACCACCCGGTGCGCATCATCGGGCGCACCGGCCGCCTGCTTGCGCCGGACCTGCCGCCTGCTTGCGCCGGACCGGCCGCCGCGCGCCGAGCCGTCCGGGACCGCAGGGGCACCTGAGCCGTCCTCCCTTGGGCGCGGCGACCGGGGCGAGGACGCCGCCGTTCGCCCTGTTACCTAATATGGGGGCGTGATGCCCCGCCGCCAGTACGTACCGACACCGCCCGCCCGGCGGTGTCGCGCGCTTTTCGTACTCGCGTTGCTGGCGGGTCTGCTGGGCATGCACGCCCTCGGCCCCGTCATCACCTCGGCTCCTCCTCCGCACGAACACCACATCACCGTGGCGGCCACCGCTCACGAGCACTGTCACGGAGCGGGAGACTGCGGCAACGGCGGACATACCCATCACGCCGACACGACCTGTGCGTCCGGAGCGCTCGACGGGGCGCCGACGCCCCCTGCCCTGGTCCCTTCCCCCGTCCGTCCGGCAGAGCCGGAGGACACGGCAGGCCTGGACGAGTCGAAGGGCCAGGACGGCGGGCGCGCGCCACCCTCGCTGGCCGAACTCCAACTCCTGCGGATCTAGGAACGCCCTGACGGCGCTCACGCCCCACTCCGGGGCGGCGTCGCCGTCCGGCATGTCCCGACACCGCACTTCTTCAGGAGTTCACCCATGAAGCCCACCCGTCCCCTCACCCGCCGCATCACCCTTGTTGCGGCAACTGCCGCCTCCGCGCTGGTCATGGCTGCATGTGGCAGCAACGACGGCGGCAGTCACTCCGGCCACGGCGCTCCCCCGAAGCCCGCCTCCTCGCCGAGCGCCTCGGTCCCGTCCGGTACACACAACGCAGCGGACGTGGCCTTCGCGAAGGGCATGATCCCGCACCACCGGCAGGCCGTGGAGATGGCCGACCTGGCCGCCACCCGAGCCGCGTCGAGCCAGGTCAAGGAACTCGCCAGCAAGATCAAGAAGGCGCAGGACCCAGAGATCAAGACCATGTCCGGGTGGCTGACGGCCTGGAACGAGCAGGTACCCGAGGAGATGGCCGAGATGCCCGGCATGGACCACTCCGCCCACGCGGATATGCCCGGCATGATGGACATGAAGGAGATGGACGCGCTCAAGAAGAAGTCCGGCAAGGACTTCGACACGTCCTTCCTGCAGATGATGGTCGGGCACCACCAGGGCGCGGTGAAGATGGCCGGCACCGAGAAGGACAGGGGCGCCTACGGCCGGGCGAAGACGCTGGCCGCGGACATCATCAAGGCCCAGAACGCGGAGATCACACAGATGAACAAGCTGCTCGGCAAGAGCTGACCGCCGACAGCGGGCTACCTCCGCCCTGACCGTTGTGGGGGGCCCCGGCGCCCCCCGCCGGGCGGCCCCCCGCGCCCGCGGGCCCCCCCGCGCCCCCCCCCGGGGGCCGGGGGGGGGGGCGGGCCGCCCCCCCCCCCCCCCCCCCCCCCCCCCCCCCCCCCC
>NZ_JBICXQ010000039.1:0-78191 GCF_043200375.1 Streptomyces sp. NPDC048434
CCGCATGCAGATGATCGTCGTGATGAAGTTGACCGAACCGAGGATCGTGCCGAAGCCCGAGAAGGCCAGACCCATGATCCACATGTCCGCGCCGACGCCCGGCGAACGCACCGCGTCCGACAGCGGCGAGTACGCGAACCAGCCGAAGTCCGCCGCACCCTGCGGGGTGAGGAAGCCGGCCACCGCGATCAGCGAGCCGAAGAGGTAGAGCCAGTAGGCGAACATGTTCAGCCGCGGGAACGCCACGTCGGGCGCGCCGATCTGCAGCGGCATGATCCAGTTCGCGAAACCGGCGAACAGCGGCGTCGCGAACATCAGCAGCATGATCGTGCCGTGCATCGTGAACGCCTGGTTGAACTGCTCGTTCGACATGATCTGCGTGCCGGGACGGGCCAGCTCGGCGCGCATGAGCAGCGCCATCAGTCCGCCGACGCAGAAGAACGCGAACGACGTGACCAGGTACATCGTGCCGATCGTCTTGTGGTCAGTGGTCGTCAGCCAGTTCACCACAGCGATGCCGGGTTGCTTCTTGCGTACGGGCGGTGCTGCCGGAGCCGTATCGGCGGCGGCACCCTGAGGTTCGTTGAGGATGCTCACTGGTTCTTGGTCTCCGCATTCCTGGCGTGATCCGTCTGCTTGATGCCCGACGGCAGGTATCCGGTCTGGCCCTTCTTCGCCAGGTCCTTCAGGTGCTCCCGGTACCGCTCGGGGGAGACGACCTTGACGTTGAAGAGCATCCGGGAGTGGTCGACACCGCAAAGCTCGGCGCACTTGCCCATGAAGGTGCCCTCCTTGTTGGGGGTCACCTCGAAGACGTTGGTGTGGCCCGGGATGACGTCCTGCTTCATCAGGAAGGGCACCACCCAGAAGGAGTGGATGACGTCACGAGAGGTCAGCACGAACTGGACCGTCTCACCCTTGGGCAGCCACAGGGTCGGGCCCGGGTTGCCGGTCTGCGGGTTGCGCTCACCCGGGACGCCCGAGTCGTAGACGCCGTCGGCACCGGCCGGAGCGCCCTTCTTCCACTTGTCCGGGATCGCGGACAGTTCACTGGAGTTGATGTTCGAGGTCGACTTGTCGCCGTCCACGTCCTCCAGGTAGTTGAACGCCCAGCTCCACTGGAAGCCCACCACATTGACGATGTGGTCCGGCTTCTTCGAAGTCTTGAGGATTGCGCTCTCGTCACGCGCGGTGAAGTAGAAAAGCACCGCGATGATGATGAACGGGACGATCGTGTACAACGCCTCGATCGGCATGTTGTACCGCGTCTGCGCGGGGACCTCCACCTTGGTCCTGCTACGGCGGTGGAAGATCACGCTCCAGATGATCAGGCCCCAGACCAGCACGCCCGTTGCGAGGGCGGCGGCCCAGGAGCCCTGCCAAAGAGAGAGGATCCGCGGCGCCTCGTCGGTGACGGGCGTTGGCATACCGAGGCGGGGAAAGTCCTTATATGTGCAACCAGTAGCGGTCGCCAGGACCAGGCCCGCAGCAAGCACCTGCGGCAGCTTCCGCCGCATCGGGCGCCGCGACGAGCGGTCGGAGCCGTTGGGACTCACGTAGCGCCTTCCCGAGAGTCTCGCCCGCGAGACCGGCTGCGGCCGTCTCGCTGGTCGGTCGCCGGCCCTGGCACGGGCAGGGGTTTGGATGTTTATGCGGACCAAACCCTACTGGACGCTATTTGGGGTCGCGCGGGGAGGGTGCCCAACGCGCCGCGGCGCACCCCTAAGGGGTGGTCAGGGCTCCCGGGAGGCGCCCGACGACCCCCCGAATACCCGCTTCCACCAGGCATCTGACGCCGTGCCCGGCACTGCTCGGGCGCCGCTGTCCGGGCGCGTGCCCACCCGCCGGCCGGAGCCCGGAGCCCCCTGGCGCCGCACGGTGGGGCCGAGGGGCGCCCCCGGCGTCGGGCCGGAGGACTAACGTCTCGTACGTGCCCTATTTCGACGCGGCGTCGGCCGCCCCTCTGCATCCCGTCGCCCGCGAGGCCCTGCTCGCCTCGCTCGACGAAGGCTGGGCCGACCCGGCCCGCCTCTACCGGGAGGGGCGGCGCGCCCGGCTGCTGCTGGACGCCGCGCGGGAGGCGGCGGCCGAGGCCGTGGGCTGCCGCCCGGACGAATTGGTTTTCACCCCTTCGGGGACGCAGGCGGTGCACTCGGGAGTCTCCGGCGCGCTGGCGGCCCGCCGGCGCGTCGGCCGCCGGCTGCTGCACTCGGCCGTGGAGCACTCCTCCGTCCTGCATGCCGCCGAGGTCCACGAGGCGGCCGGCGGCAGTCGCGGGGAGCTGGCCGTGGACCGTATGGGCCGGGTGGCGGCCGACGAGGTCGCCGCCGCGCTCGGGCCGGACACCGCGCTGGTCTGCCTCCAGTCCGCCAACCACGAGGTGGGAACCGAACAGCCGGTCGAAGAGGTGGCCGTGCTCTGCCAGGAGGCGGAGGTCCCCCTCCTGGTGGACGCCGCGCAGTCGCTGCCGTGGGGGCCGGTGCCCGGTGCCTGGTCGCTGCTGACCGCGAGCGCCCACAAGTGGGGCGGCCCGCCCGGTGTGGGGCTGCTCGCCGTCCGCAAGGGGACCCGGTTCGCACCCCAGGGGCCGCGGGACGAGCGGGAGTCGGGCCGCAGTGCGGGGTTTGAGAACATCCCCGCGGTCGTCGCCGCCGCGGCGTCCCTGCGTGCGCTGCGGGCGGGCCCGGAGACGGGGGACGAAGCGGCGCGGCTGCGGCGGCTGGTGGACCGGATCCGGACACGGGTGCCGGAGCTGGTCCCGGACGTGGAGGTGGTCGGCGATCCGGCGCACCGCCTCCCCCATCTCGTCACCTTCTCCTGTCTCTATGTCGACGGAGAGGCGCTGCTGCACGAGCTCGACCGGGCCGGCTTCTCGGTGTCGTCCGGGTCGTCGTGTACGTCCAGCACCCTGACGCCGAGCCATGTGCTGCGCGCGATGGGCGTGCTGTCCGAGGGGAATGTGCGGGTCTCGCTGCCGTACGGCACGGCCGAGGCGGAGGTGGAGCGCTTCCTGGAGGTGCTGCCACAGGTGGTGCACTCGGTGCGGGAGCGGCTGGGGGTCCCGGCGACGGAGGCCGGAACCGCACCGGCAGCGGGAGTCGGGGCCGCCCCGGCGACGGCGGACGAGGCGCCGCGCCCCACCCGGGCACCGGCCACCCCGGAGGCCGGGGAATCCGCGGGCGGATCCGCCGGGTCCGGCGGCCTGGTCGTCGACTCGCTGGGCAAGCGCTGCCCGATCCCGGTCATCGAGCTGGCGAAGGTGATCAACGACGTACCGGTCGGCGGGACGGTGACGGTGCTCTCCGACGACGAGGCCGCCCGGCAGGACATCCCCGCCTGGTGCGCCATGCGGGACCAGGAGTACGTGGGCGAGCGGGCGGCCGAGCGCGGCGCCGCGTATGTGGTGCGGCGCCGCGCCTGACGGGGCCGGTCAGGCCAGGTGCTGCTGGACCTCGGCCGCGGCCTCGTGGCCGTAGGCCTTGGTGAAGCGGTCCATGAAGTGGCTGCGGTGCAGCTCGTACTCCTGGGTGCCGACGGTCTCGATGACCAGCGTCGCCAGCATGCAGCCGATCTGTGCGGCGCGCTCCAGGCCGACGCCCCAGGCCAGGCCGGACAGGAAGCCGGCGCGGAAGGCGTCGCCGACGCCGGTGGGGTCGGCCTTGGCGTTCTCCTCCGGGACCCCGACCTCGATGGCCGGCTCGCCGACCCGCTCGATGCGGACACCGCTGGCGCCGAGGGTGGTGACGCGGGTGCCGACCTTGGCGAGGATCTCGTCGTCGGTCCAGCCGGTCTTGGACTCGATGAGGCCCTTCTCGTACTCGTTGGAGAAGAGGTAGGCGGCATCCTCCAGGAGGGTGCGGATGGCGTCGCCGTCCATCCGGGCGATCTGCTGGGAGAAGTCGGCGCCGAAGGGGATACCGCGGCTGCGGCACTCCTCGGTGTGCCGGATCATCGCCTCGGGGTCGTCCGCGCCGATCAGTACGAGGTCCAGACCGCCGACCCGCTCGGAGACGAACTGCAGCTCGATCAGCCGGGCCTCGCTCATCGCGCCCGTGTAGAAGGACCCGATCTGGTTGTGGTCGGCGTCCGTGGTGCACACGAAGCGCGCGGTGTGCAGGACCTCGGAGATGCGTACGGAGCGGGTGTCGACGCCGTGGCGGTCGAGCCAGGCGCGGTACTCCTCGAAGTCGTTGCCGGCGGCACCGACCAGGATCGGCGCGGTGCCGAGCTGGCCCATGCCGAAGCAGATGTTGGCGGCGACGCCGCCGCGACGGACATCGAGCTGGTCGACCAGGAACGAAAGGGAGACCGTATGCAGTTGGTCGGCGACCAACTGCTCGGCGAAACGGCCGGGGAAGGTCATCAGGTGGTCGGTGGCGATGGATCCGGTGACTGCGATACGCACGACGGGTCTGCTCCTGCGGAAGGCGTAGGGGCGGGCGGACGTGTAGCAACGCTACCCGCAGGGGTCGCGCGCCACCCGGTCATCCCGGACACTTGGAATGGCTGAAACTACCCAATAGTAGGTCTTTCTCCTCGCTACATGGCTGCGTACGGTGCCCCTATGACCAAGCCTGTGAAAGCCGTCACACCGCGCGAGGGTGTCTCACCCACCGCGCAGGACCCCGAATCGCTTGACGAGCTGCGCGGCGACTGTGCACGGATGTCCGGTCGCTGGAAGGCCGGGCGGCGGTCCGCGCCGGCGACGGGGCGCGCCGCAGATCTGCACGGCGTCGAGGTCCCCGCCACCTCTGCCGCACTCGTGGACGGAATGTCCGAGTACGGCGACTGACCGGCCGCTCGGCGGGAACCGTATACGCCCCCGCTCCGTCTCATCGGCGTCCACCTCACGGAGGATGGACGTCAGATGTTCAGCGGAGCCGAAGGAGCGATGCGGTGAACACCGAGGACACCACCGACACCCCGAACCCCAAGGAGCGCAGGCGGCGCACCCCCGTGGTGGTCGCCTCGATGGCCGCGGCGGTAGTTCTCGCCGGGGGCGGCGCGGCGTACTGGGTCTCGTCCGCCTCCAGCGGCGAGGGCTCCGGTCCGGGGTCCGCGACCAAGGGCGCCCCGCCGCCATTGGCGCTCGACGGCTACACCGGCGGCGGCTCGATCGCTGCCGGTGAGCCCAACCCGCAGGGTGCGAAGTACCGGGCGGTGAAGAAGCTCCCCGGCGGTCCGGCGTCCGCGCCGGTGTACCGCCCCAAGGGCGAGATAAGCCGCGAGTCGGTGGAACGGCTCGCGAAGGCACTGGATGTGTCCGGAAAGGTCCGCTCGGAGGGCACCTCCTGGAAGGTCGGCGGGCCGACGCGGGATGCCCGTGGCCCCGTCCTCCAGGTGAACAAGTCCGGCTCGGGCGCCTGGACGTACTCGCAGTACGGCACGCCGGGCGGCACGAACTGTGCGCTGCCCGCCTCCCCCAAGGGCGGGAAGGGCCAGGACCAGGCCGACGGCGCGGCGCCGTCGGGCCGGCCCGGCTGTCCTTCGTACCGCGGCGGCGGGGACATCACGACCGAGGACGACAGCAGCGGCAAGGGCGCGGTGTCGCCGGAGAAGGCCGAGCAGGCGGTGCGGCCGGCGCTGAAGGCGCTCGGCCAGGAGAGCGCCAAGCTCGATGCGAGCGGACTGTCCGGCGCGGTGCGGATCGTCAGCGCGAGTCCGGTGCTCGGCGGGCTGCCGACGTACGGCTGGCAGAGCGATCTGCAGGTCGGCTCGGACGGTCAGGTGGTCGGCGGCAGCGGCCAGTTGGCGAACCCGGTCAAGGGCGCGGACTATCCGGTGCTGGGCGCCGACAAGACGCTGGACCGGCTGAATTCGGGCGAGGGCCGCAAGCCGGCCGGCTGCCCCTCGACGCCCGGCCACAAGGGCGGCAAGGGCGACGGGATCGCGCCGTGCGAGCCGGCGCCGACGAAGGCGCAGCAGCCGGCCGAGGTGACCGGTGCGGTCTTCGGGCTCTCGGTGCAGTACGTGGACGGCGGCCAGACGCTGGTGCCGTCGTGGCTGTACAAGGTGCGCCAGCCGGGCGCCGGCAGCGGCCCGGACGCCACCTCGACGATCGCGCACCCGGCGGTGAACCCGAAGTATCTGGCCCACCGGGACGACGGCGGCGCGTCGCAGAGCCCGGGGAAGCCGTCGCAGAAGCCGTCCGGGAAGCCCGGGGCGATGGCCCTGGAGTCGTACGCCGTGGGCGACGGCGGCAAGAAGCTGACGGTGCACTTCTGGGGCGGCGTGTGCAGCGTCTACTCGGTGAGCGCCGAGGAGTCCGGCACGACCGTGAAGACCAAGGTCGTCGGCAAGGACAAGAAGCCGGGCCAGGTCTGCGTGAAGATCGCCAAGGAGTTCACCAAGACCGTGACGCTGCAGAAGCCGCTGGACGGCCGGAAGGTGGTCGATGTGTCGACCGGTGAGTCCGTGCCCAAGCGGTGACCGGACGCGGTGGGGGCCCGGCGGCACACGGACCACCGCGGTCGGCCTCACGCAGACGCGAAAACGAAAGGCGGCGCTCCCCCGTTCGGGGGGGCGCCGCCTTTCGTTCGTGCTGCCCGTGCTCCTTAACTGAAGGAGTCGCCGCAGGCGCAGGAGCCGGTGGCGTTCGGGTTGTCGATGGTGAAGCCCTGCTTCTCGATCGTGTCGACGAAGTCGATGGAGGCACCGCCCAGGTAGGGGGCGCTCATCCGGTCGGTGACGACCTTGACACCGTCGAAGTCCTTGACGACATCGCCGTCGAGCGAACGCTCGTCGAAGAAGAGCTGGTAGCGCAGACCGGAGCAGCCGCCGGGCTGAACGGCCACCCGCAGCGCGAGGTCGTCCCGGCCTTCTTGCTCCAGCAGGCTCTTGACCTTCGACGCGGCCGCGTCGGACACGATGATGCCGTCGCTGACGGTGGTCTCGTCCTGAACGCTCATCTACATCTCTCCCGGGTTGTACGGACCGCTTGTCATCGGTTGCAACCAGCTGCAACCGGAGACGTCCCGGATTAATTCCGGCTGGGTGCGCAATTTACCGAGAAGCCTTTCCGGACGCTGCCGGAGGCAGCCTCTCGCCTCGTTCTCTCCTCATGCTCGCACATCGGCGGCCGGGAACAGGTGGCCGACCACACACGGCGGGTGCTGATGCGTCACATCGACACAATGGCCGTCGTCAAAGTGACGTGAAGCAGCTATCATAGATAGCGTCAAATAGACGAAAAGGCTCCCGGTGCACGCACCGGCTCCACTGGTGCGGCTGCGCCGCGCTCATTCGAAGAAAAGAGAGGGTGCGTGTTGTGACCACCGCCCAGCCCCTGGACGTCCAGCCGACCCCGCTGGCCCTGCTCCTGCTCGGCCGTGAGGCCGACCCCAAGAGCGAGCGCGGTGTGGAGTGCCCCGGCGATCTGCCGGCTCCGTCGGACCCCGACCTCGTCGAGCGGGCCCGCGCGGCCAAGGCGAAGCTCGGGGACAAGGTCTTCGTCCTCGGGCACCACTACCAGCGCGACGAGGTCATCGAGTTCGCCGATGTGACCGGCGACTCCTTCAAGCTCGCGCGGGACGCCGCCGCCCGGCCGGACGCCGAGTACATCGTCTTCTGCGGTGTGCACTTCATGGCGGAGTCCGCGGACATCCTCACCGGCGACGACCAGCAGGTCATCCTCCCCGACCTGGCCGCCGGCTGCTCGATGGCCGATATGGCCACCGCCGAGCAGGTCGCCGAGTGCTGGGACGTCCTGACCGAGGCCGGTATCGCCGAGCAGGTCGTCCCCGTCTCGTACATGAACTCCTCGGCCGACATCAAGGCCTTCACCGGCAAGCACGGTGGCACGATCTGCACCTCCTCCAACGCCCAGCGGGCGCTGGACTGGGCCTTCGAGCAGGTGGACCCCGCGACGGGCAAGGTGCTCTTCCTGCCCGACCAGCACCTGGGCCGCAACACCGCCGTCCGCGACATGGGCCTGTCGCTGGACGACTGCGTGGTCTACAACCCGCACAAGCCGAACGGCGGCCTGACCGCCGAGGAGCTGCGGGCCGCCAGGATGATCCTGTGGCGCGGCCACTGCTCGGTGCACGGCCGCTTCTCCCTGGAGTCGGTGAACGACGTGCGGGAGCGCATTCCGGGTGTCAACGTCCTCGTCCACCCCGAGTGCAAGCACGAGGTCGTGGCGGCGGCGGATTACGTCGGCTCGACGGAGTACATCATCAAGGCGCTGGAGGCCGCCCCGCGCGGCTCGAAGTGGGCCATCGGCACCGAACTGAACCTGGTCCGCCGGCTGGCCAACCGCTTCGCCGCGGAGGACAAGGAGATCGTCTTCCTCGACAAGACGGTCTGCTTCTGCTCGACGATGAACCGCATCGACCTCCCGCACCTGGTGTGGACGCTGGAGTCGCTCGCCGCCGGCAAGGTCGTCAACCGCATCCAGGTCGACAACGAGACCGAGAGCTTCGCGAAGCTGGCGCTGGAGCGGATGCTGGCGCTGCCGTAGGCCCCGCAGGCAGGCGGCCGGCAGCACGACGGGCGACGGCCGCCTGCCCCGGAGCGGGGGCGGCGGCCGGTCGGCCCGACGTGACCCGGAGGTCTACTTGGCGGCCTCCAGGGTCCAGCGGACCTTGTCGGTGTCCTTGATCGCGGTCGCGCAGGGCCCGGTCGTGATCTTCTTCTCGTTCACGTACGCGTTCCATTTCTTCTTGCTGTCCGCGACATCACCATGGATGTCGGTGACGACGAAGTCCTTTTTGGCAGCGTCCCAGTACGCCCGCACCCCGCCGAGGCCGTATTGCTCCTGGGCGTCGACCAGGGCGGTGAGCGGGGTGGGATCGGTGCCGTTGGCCGCGCAGTAGAAGCCGCCGAAGACGGTGCGCGCGGCCGTTCTGACGATGCCCACACTGCCGGTGTAGGCCCCGCCCGTGACGCCCACCCGGACGCCGACGACGGGTCCGGCGGCGGCAGGCGGAGCGGCCGCGAGGGCCAGCGCGAGGGCCAGCCCGGCGGCGGTTACGGGGGCGGCCCAGCGGGCCGGGACACACAGCACCGATGCTCACCTCTCGTCGATTCCGTACGCACGGTCACCTTCGCATCACCCACCGCGACCGGCGAGCGGTGCACCCCCGAACGTGCACCGGCCCGCCGCGCGGCCCCCGGGCGCCGGTCCTCACCGGCCGGGCCGGCAACGGCAGGGCCCCGGCAGCACGATGCCCCCGCAGGCTTGCGGGGGCATCGTTCGCGTCAGCTCATCGTCGGCGTCAGACGCCCGCCGGCTCCGGTGCGCGGTCGGTCTCCTCGGCCTGCGGGCCGGCCTTACCGGCCCGCTTCGCGGCCTTCTTCTTCGCCCGGCGCTCCTTGCGGAGCTCGATCATCGCGTAGAGCGTCGGAACGAGGAGGAGGGTGAGCAGGGTGGAGGTGATCAGACCGCCGATCACGACCACGGCGAGCGGCTGGGAGATGAAGCCGCCGTCGCCGGTGATGGACAGCGCCATCGGGAGCAGCGCCATGATCGTGGCCAGCGCCGTCATCAGGATGGGGCGCAGCCGGTGGCGGCCGCCCTCGATGACCGCCTCGACGACGCCGTAACCCTGCGACCGGTACTGGTTGATCAGGTCGATCAGCACGATGGCGTTGGTGACCACGATGCCGATCAGCATCAGCATGCCGATCATCGCCGGGACGCCCAGCGGGGTGCCGGTGGCGACCAGCAGGCCGATCGCGCCGGTCGCCGCGAAGGGGATCGAGACGAGCAGGATCAGCGGCTGGATCAGGGAACGGAAGGTGCCGACCAGGAGCATGAAGACGATGGCGATGGCCGCCAGCATCGCCAGGCCCAGCGAGGAGAACGCATCGGTCTGGTCCTGGGAGACGCCGCCGATCTCGGCGGTGGCACCCTCGGGCAGCTTCAGGGCGTTGATCTTGCTCTGCAGCGTGGCGCTGACCGCGCCGGTGTTGTCGCCGGTCGGCTTGGCGGTGATGGTCGCCGAACGGGCCCCGTCGATCCGGGTCATCTGGACCGGGCCGGGGACGGTCCGCACGGTGGCGAGCGTGCTGAGCTTGGCCGGGCCCGCCGGGGTCGGGATCGCCAGGTTCTTCAACTCGGCCACGGTCGTGGCCGGGTGGGCCGACTTGATCACGATGTCGCGCTCGGTGTCGTCCAGGACGGCCTTGCCGCTGGTGGTACCGCGGACCGCCTGGGCGACCGCGCCCCCGAGGGTGGTCTGGTTGTAACCGGCCGCGGCCGCCTTGTCGTTGGGCTTCACGGAGATCCGCGGCACGCTCTGGGCGAGGTCGCTCTGGACGTCGGTGACGTCGTCGAGGCCGGCGACGGCCTTACGGACCTGCTCGCCGGCCTTCTTCAGGACGTCGCCGTCGGCTGCCTTCACGACCACGCTCAGGTCCTGGCTGCCGAAGCCGCCGCCCGCGGTGACGGTGGTGTCGCCGATGGACGGGCCGAGCTTGTCGAGACCGGCGCGCAGGTCGTCGGTGACCTTGCCGGAGTCCGCGGCGTCCTTCAGCTTGAGCTGGTAGGAGGCCTGGTTGGCGCCGGTGCCGCCGCCGAAGGCCGCCATGAAGCCGGAGGAGCCGACGGTGACCTGGTAGTCGGCGATGTCGTCGTCGGCCGCGAGCAGCTTCTCGACCTTCTTGGCCTGCTTGTCGGCCGCGCCCAGGCTGGTGCCGGGCTTGAGTTCCTGCTTGACGGTGAGGGTGTCCTGGTCGCCCTGGTCGAAGAAGTTGGTCTTCAGGAGCGGGCCCATGCCGAAGGTGCCGAGGAGGATGACGACGGCGATGACCACGCTGGTGATCCGTCGGCGGGTCGCGAACCGCAGGACGGGGACGTAGAGGCGCTGCAGCGGGCTCGCGGTCTCCTTCTCCTCGGCCGCGCGGCGCAGGTCGTCCGGTGTGGTGCCCTCGGGGATCTCGGGGGCGCGCAGGAACCAGAACGAGAGGACCGGTACGACCGTCAGGGAGACGATCAGGGAGGACAGGAGGGCGACGGTGACCGTCAGCGAGAAGGAGCCGAAGAGCGCGCCCACCATGCCGCCGACCACGCCGATCGGCAGGAAGACCGCGACCGTGGTGAGGGTGGAGGAGGTGATCGCTCCGGAGACCTCCTTGACCGCGGAGAGGATGGCCTCGCGGCGCTCCTCGCCGTAGCCCAGGTGCCGCTTGATGTTCTCCAGGACGACGATGGAGTCGTCGACGACGCGGCCGATCGCGATGGTCAGGGCGCCGAGGGTGAGCATGTTCAGGGAGAGGTCCCCGGTCCACAGCACGATCAGGGTGATGACGACCGAGAGCGGGATGGAGACCGCGGTGACCAGCGTCGAGCGCAGGCTGAGCAGGAAGACGAGGATGACGATGACCGCCATGGCGAGGCCGAGCAGGCCCTCGGTGGTCAGCGACTCTATCGACTTGGAGACCGCCGGGCCCTGGTCGGAGGCGACCGTGACGTCGGTGCCCTTGCCCAGGTCCTGACGGATCTTGGTCAGCTTGTCCTTGACCGCGTCGGAGATCGCGACCGCGCTGCCGTCCTGGTCCATCGTCACCCGGACGGCGAGGCTGGGCTTGCCGTCGGTGCGGGTGATCGCGGTCGGGGTGGCCGACTCCTCCTTGACGGTGGCGACATCGCCGAGCCGGACCGGCCCGGCCGGCCGGCTGGCGCTCGCACCCGAACCCGCACCCGCACCGGAGTCACCGGCTGCCGGGGACGGCGCGATCGACAGGTCCCTGATCTGCTTCACGGCGGTGAAACCCGCGCCGACCTGGACGGTCTTGCTCTGCCCGCCCTCGGCGAACGAACCGGCGGGCACCGACGTACCGCCGGCCTCCAGCGCCTGGCCGAGCGCCTGGGAGGTCAGCCCGGCGGCGGCGAGCTTCTTGTCGTCGGGGGTGACCGCGACGATCCGGTCCTGGACGCCGTCCACCGTGACCTGGCTGACGCCGTCGATGTTCTTCAGGTCCGGCACGACGCTGCGGTTCAGCTGGTCGGCCAGTGTCTGCTGGTCCTTGTCCTGGGAGGAGACGGCGAGGACGACGGTGGGGATGTCGTCCGTCGAGCCGGCCACCACCTGCGGGTCGACGTCCTTGGGCAGCTTCGCGCGGGCCCGGTTCACGGCCTGCTGGACATCGGCGACCAGGCGCTTGGAGTCATTGCCGTAGTCGAACTGCGCCATGATGACGCCCGAGCCCTCGCTCGACGTCGAGGTGACGCTCTTGATGCCGTCGACCGCCCGGACACCGTCCTCCAGCGGCTCGATCACCTGCTTCTCGACGACATCGGGGGAGGCGCCCTGATACGGCGCCAGCACGGACACCATCGGGAGTTCGATGGACGGCAGGAGCTGCTGCTTGAGCTGCGGGATCGCGATGGCGCCGAAGGCGATCGCCACGATCGACATCAGCGCTATCAGGCCCCGTTGTACGAGGCTGAGTCGGGACAGCCAGGACATGGGTGGGGTCTCTCTTCTGTTCTGAAACGGTCGGCGGGACCTTTTCCGGGCCCACTTACACCTTCCGCCATGCCCTGGCCGGTTTTCCTCGCTCGCAGGTCGGTTTCCGGCCGGTGCCCGTACCGCGTTGGGAGTACGGGATGCTCCACCCTCACTGCACCCGTGGGCGTACGAGTCCCGACTCGTAGGCGATGACCACCAGCTGGGACCGGTCGCGGGCGCCCAGCTTGGCCATCGCGCGGTTCACATGCGTCTTGACGGTGAGCGGGCTGACCGCGAGCTGCTCGGCGATCTCGTCGTTGGACAGCCCGCCGGCCACCAGGGTCAGCACCTCACGCTCGCGGCCGGTCAGCGTCGCCAGCCGCTCGGCGCCCCGGCCGCCGGGCCCGCCGTCCCCCGTACTGCCGCCCTGCGCAAGGAACTTGGCGATCAGGCCCTTGGTCGCGACCGGCGACAGCAGCGCCTCCCCGGCCGCCGCGACCCGGATCGCGCCCAGCATCTCGTCCGGCTCGGCGCCCTTGCCGAGGAAGCCGCTGGCCCCGTTCCGCAGCGACTGCACCACATAGTCGTCGACCTCGAAGGTCGTCAGGATGACCACCCGGACATCGGTGAGCTCCGGGTCCTCGGTGATCATGCGGGTGGCCGCCAGGCCGTCCACACCGGGCATCCGGATGTCCATCAGCACGACATCGGGACGCTCCGCGCGGGTCAGCTCGTACGCCTGGGCGCCGTCGGAGGCCTCCCCCACCACCCGCATGTCCGGTTCCGAGTCGACCAGCACCCGGAAGGCGCTGCGCAGCAGTGCCTGGTCGTCGGCGAGCAGCACCTTGATCGTCATATCGACTCCCCCGTACGGACGGTCTGCAGCGGAAGGGTGACCCGCACCTGGAAGCCGCCGGCCGCGCGCGGGCCGGTCACCACCGTGCCGCGCAGGGCGAAGACCCGCTCGCGCATCCCGATCAGGCCATGGCCGCCGCCGCTGTCCTCCGGCTCGCCTGGCCCGCCCGGCTCGACGGGCGGCCGGTCGCCGCCCTTCTGCCGCGGAATGCCGGCCCGGCCCGCGCCGTCGTCCAGGACGGTCACGGTCAGCGCGGTGTCGGAGTGCAGGATCCGCACCGTGGCGCGGGCCCCCTCGCCGGCGTGCTTGTGGACGTTGGTCAGCGCTTCCTGGACCACGCGGTAGGCGGTGAGGTCGACGGAGGCGGGCAGCGGCCGGGGCGTGTGCGGGATCTCCAGATCGACGGGGATCCCGGCGCGGATGAACCCGTCGACGAGCTGGTCGAGGACGCCGAGGCCCGGCGCGGGCTCGGTCGGCGCCTTGGGGTCGTCGGACTGCCGCAACAGACCGACGGTGGCGCGGAGTTCCTCCAGCGCCGAGCGGGACGCCTCGCGGACGTGCGCCAGCGCCTGCTTGGCCTGGTCGGGACGGTTGTCCATGACGTGCGAGGCGACGCCGGCCTGGACGTTGACCAGGGCGATGTGGTGGGCGACGACATCGTGCAGCTCACGGGCGATCCGCAGGCGCTCCTCGGCGACCCGCCGCCGGGCCTCCTCCTCGCGGGTGCGCTCGGCGCGTTCGGCGCGCTCACGGATGGCGTCCACGAAGGCGCGGCGGCTGCGGACCGCGTCGCCGGCGGCCGCGGCCATGCCCGTCCAGGCGAAGATGCCGAGGTTCTCCTGCGCGTACCAGGGACGGGGGCCGTAGAGCATCGCGGCGGCGGTCAGGACGACGACGGTCAGCGCGCCGATCCGCCAGGTGGTGGGCCGGTCGGTGCGCGAGGCCAGGCTGTAGAGGGCGATCACCGCGGAGGCGGCCACCGGTGCGCGCGGGTCGCTGGAGCGGGCGAGCAGCTCGACGATGGTGCACGAGCCGGTGACGGCCAGGACCGTACGGGGCAGCCGGCGGCGCAGGACCAGGGCGGCGCAGGCCAGCGCGGCCAGCACCACGGTCGTGGCGGAGAGGTGGTGAGCGCCGAACCGCGGTCCGTGCGGTCCGTGCGGGTCGGCTACCGCGCCGCACAGGATGCACGCGAAGACGGCCACCGCCAGGAGGGCGTCGAAGGCGAGCGGATGCGTCCGGTGCCACTGGAAGCGGCCGGCGCGGGGCGCGTCCGGGCGGGGGTCGAGGAGGCTCACAAGAGCAAACGGTAGCGCCCCGGCCCCCCAAGGGGCCGGGGCGCTGTGCGCTGGAGTGGAGTGACCGGACCGGGCCGCCCGGGACTCAGCCCGGGATGAGGCCGTCGTCGCTGAGCATCTCCCGGACCTCGTCGAGGGACGCCTCCGGAGACGGCAGGATGAGTTCGGACGGTTCGAGGGCATCGTCGGGGAGCGGTGTACCGAGCCGGCGCACCGCGTCCAGCAGGGCACCGAGGGTGCGCTGGAAACCTGCTGCATCGCCGCTCTCCATCTCGGCGAGCAGCTCATCGTCCAGCTTGTTGAGCTCGGCGAAGTGGGCATCGTCCAGCTTCACCTGGCCCTCCCCCATGATCCGTACGATCACGACGGTCTCCCTTGGTCCGGTCCGACGATCCCTGCGAGGCTATCCGCCCCCGACCGTCACTGCTTGTCGAAACGCGGCCGGTCCTGCTGCGGCGCGGACTGGCCCTCGCCGTTCTGGCCGCTCTCGATGGCCTGCTGGTCGGCCGACGAACCGCCCGCGAGCTCGGCCTTCATCCGCTGCAGCTCCAGCTCGACATCGCTGCCACCGGAGAGCCGGTCCAGCTCGGCGGTGATGTCGTCCTTGGCCATACCGGTCGGGTCGTCCAGCGCGCCGGAGGCCATCAGCTCGTCGAGGGCACCGGCCCTGGCCTGCAGCTGCGCGGTCTTGTCCTCCGCGCGCTGGATGGCCATACCGACGTCGCCCATCTCCTCGGAGATGCCGGAGAAGGCCTCGCCGATCCGGGTCTGCGCCTGGGCGGCCGTGTACGTGGCCTTGATCGTCTCCTTCTTCGTACGGAAGGCGTCGACCTTGGCCTGCAGCCGCTGCGCGGCGAGCGTGAGCTTCTCCTCCTCGCCCTGCAGCGTCTGGTGCTGCGTCTCCAGGTCGGTGACCTGCTGCTGCAGCGCGCTGCGCCGGCTCAGCGCCTCGCGGGCCAGGTCCTCGCGGCCGAGCGCCAGCGCCTTGCGGCCCTGGTCCTCCAGCTTGGCGGACTGACCCTGGAGCTGGTTGAGCTGAAGCTCCAGACGCTTGCGGGAGGTCGCCACGTCGGCGACTCCGCGGCGTACCTTCTGAAGCAGCTCCAGCTGCTTCTGGTACGAGTAGTCGAGGGTCTCGCGCGGGTCTTCGGCCCGGTCCAGGGCCTTGTTGGCCTTCGCGCGGAAGATCATCCCCATCCGCTTCATGACACCATCGCTCATGGGCCTCGCGCGCCCCCTTCTGACCGAGTCACCTCGGGCTTAGGCTCCAGCACATCTACAGACCCCACAGTACGGGCCCTGGTTCCATTACCGCACTGTTCGCGCCCTGATGCGCTCCTCCTCCAGGACGATCGGGAGCTCATCCTCTCCCGCGCAAGGAGTAGGGAGAGTCCGGACAAGCGGCACGATGTCTGCTCTGTCCTATAAGGGCATGGGTTCCGGCCTGGTCGGGCGCCGGTTGCCGCGGACGCCGTTGCCGGATCGTGCCCCGTCGGACCCTGGCTCACCCGCGGCGAGCACGTACCCTTGGGTTTTGTGTTCCGAAGCCGTTCGAAGGATGAGCAGGCCGCGACCGCCAAGGTGACCGCGGACCAGCCCCAGCAGCCCCGCGATCCGCAGGCCCCCAAGGGCCGCCCGACGCCCAAACGCAGCGCTGCGCAGTCGCAGCGCCGCTCCCGTGCGCATACGCCGACCAACCGCAAGGACGCGACGAAGGCCCAGCGTGAGGCCCGCCGTGTCGACATGGCCCGCCAGCGCGAGGCGATGGCCAGCGGCGACGAGCGGTATCTGCCGGTGCGCGACAAGGGACCCGTGCGCCGGTTCGCACGGGACTTCGTCGACTCCCGCTGGTGTGTCGCCGAATTCTTCCTGCCGATGGCCGTGGTGATCCTGGTGCTCACCATGATCCGGGTGCCGTCGATCCAGAGCATCGCGCTGCTGCTGTGGCTCGTGATCATCGTGCTGATCGTGCTCGACTCGGTCCTGATCTGGGTCCGTCTGGGCAAGCGGCTGCAGGAGCGCTTCCCGAACGAGAACCTCAAGGGCGTGAAGCCGTACGCGGTGATGCGGACGCTGCAGATGCGGCGGCTGCGGCTGCCGAAGCCGCAGGTGAAGCGGGGCCAGCGGCCCTAGGTCGGTCGCAGTGGTGGCCGGGGCGTCCGGTGCCGCCGCCCGGCCCTCGCCGTCGTGGTCGCACCGCGGCGGGATGGAGTTTTGACTGCTGGGCCGGGTCCGTACGGACCCGGCCCAGCAGTCGTCAGGGGTTCGGCCCCAGGGCGGTCAGCGCCGGCTCAGGCCTCGGCGTCCGCGTGCAGGCTCATCGGGCCCGCATAGATTTCGGTGCTGTCCTCGAAGAGCCTGACCTGGTCGACGCCGCCCTCGAGGAGGGCCTTCCACTCCTCGCCGATCCAGGACTCCGCGTCGCCCTGCGTCGTGAACTCCTCCGGTTGCACGGCCGGCGCCGTCTCCGAACCGTCGGCCTTCTCGAACCGCCACGTCCACGCCATGTGCGCCTCCTGGATCCCACCGAGTACGAATCTGTGCCACCGCGGGGCGCGTCCTGACGCACTCCGCCGTGCCGTGCTTCCGTGCTGATCGGCAGCCTAACGGCCGTGTCGAGTCCGCCCCCGCCGCGCCCGCCCGGCGCGGACGCGAGAAACTCGGCGGTGTGGATGTGACTCTCCTCGGCACCGGGGCCCCACAGGGGCTGCCGCGCCCCGGCTGCCCGTGTGCCGCCTGTGCGACCGCCGTCGGCGACGAGGCGCGGGCGGCGACCGCGCTGCTCGTCGACGGCGCGCTGATGATCGATCTGACACCGGGCCCGGCCTTTGCCGCCGCCCGTGCCGGGCAGTCGCTGGCGGGCGTGCGGCAGGTGCTGCTCTCGCATCCGCACGACGGTCCGGTGATGGAGGTACCCGCCGGGCTGCCGCAGCCGGGCCGGGTCGCGGACGGGCGGGAGCTGGCGCTGCTCGACGGGCACCGGGTGCGCGCCATCGCGGTGGACATCCCGGGTACCGGCTATGAGATCTCCGGCGCCGACGGCGAACGGCTGCTGTACCTGCCGCCGGGCGCGGCGCCGGCCGGGCTGGGCGACGGGAACGGCCGGTCGGCGGGCGGCGGATACGAGGGCATGGGCGGCACCGGTCCGTACGACCTGGTGCTGCTCGACGTACTGGAGCGGCCCGATGCGCTGGCCAGGCTACGGGCGAGCGGCGCGGTCGACGCGGCGACGGATGTGGTCGCGGTGCACATCGACCACGGCGTGCCGCCGGGGCCCGAACTGCATCGCAGGCTGGCGGCCGTGGGGGCCCGCGCGGTGGCGGACGGCAGCACGCTGATCGTCGGCGAGTTCCACGCGGTGCCGGATCTGCCGCGGCGGACCCTGGTGCTGGGCGGGGCGCGCAGCGGGAAATCGGTGGAGGCGGAGCGGCGGCTCGCGGCCTTCCCCGGCGTGGTGTACGTGGCCACCGGGGGCACCCGGGACGGCGACCAGGACTGGGCGCAGCGGGTCTCGCTGCACCGCGAGCGGCGGCCCAGCAGCTGGCGCACCGTCGAGACCTGCGATCTGGTGCCGCTGCTGGCGGCGAGCGGGCCCGGCGCGGACCCCGGCACCGGCCGCCCGGCCGAGGCGTCGCCGCTGCTCATCGACTGTCTGGCGCTGTGGCTGACGCATGTCATGGACGAGGTCGGGGCGTGGGACGACGCGACCTGGGAGGCCGGTGGCCGCAAGGCGCTGCGGGAGCGCACCGATGCGCTGGTGGCGGCGGTACGGGAGACGCACCGGCAGGTGGTGGCGGTGAGCAACGAGGTCGGTTCCGGCGTCGTCCCGGCGAGCGCGGCGGGCCGTCGGTTCCGTGACGAACTGGGGCGGCTGAACGCGGCGTTCGGCGCGGAGTGCGAGCAGGTGCTGCTGGTGGTCGCGGGCCAGGCGCTTGCGCTGCGTGGATGACGGACGGCCGGTGGGGCCCGTGTCCGCTTGCCCGGGGGCGCGGCGCCGGGTGCTCTTGACCCGTGACCGAATCCGAGCGGACCGAATCCGAAGCGCCGGCCGGGTGGAGAGCGGGGGCCGCCCGGGAGCCGGGAGGGCGCTTGCGGCGTTTCGACGCGGCCGTACGCGCCTATCTGCAACGGCATCCGGAGGCGACGGTGGTCGCGCTCGGCGAGGGGCTCGGCACCGGGTTCTGGCGGCTGGACAACGGGCGGCTCACCTGGCTGACGGTGGTGCCGCCGGAGACCGCGGCGGTACGCCGGATGCTGCTTCCGGACGGCGCGCGGCGGCGTACCGTCGCCCGCGCGGTGACCGATCACGGCTGGCTGGACGCGGTGCGCGAGCCGTGGCGCGGGGTCATCGTCACGGCGCCCGGGGTGCTGATGCGGCTGCCGCCGGCCGCGGTGCACGCACTGCTGGCGGCGTGTGCGGAGCGGTTTCCCGGTGGTGTGCTGGTCTTTGACGCGCTGCCACGGCGGGCGGCCGCGCTGGTCCGGCTGGCCTCCGGAGCGGGCGGCCGGTGGCCGGTTCCGGTGCGCTGGGGGCTGGAGCGTGCCCAACTGCCGCGGCTGGCCGGTGCCCACCCGGGCATCGCCGCGGTGCGTGAACTCGGCCCGGCGCCGGCTTCGCCGGAACGTCCGGTGACGGGCGGCCTGCCGGCCCGGCTGGTGTGGCCGGTACGCCGCGTCCCGGTGCTGCGCGCACTGACGCCGCTGGTGTGCGAGGTCCGGTTCGCACCGGCCCGATCCCCCCGGCGCGCCTCGTCAGCGGTGAGTTGACGGTAATCTGCGCCCAATGAGCGCCTTGAACCTCGACGACTTCGCCCATCTGATCGAGCGCCCCGATGGCGGGGTGCGCCGTGACGCCGAGGAGCGGCGGGCACAGCTGGCCGTGCCGCCGGGTGCGCTCGGCCGCCTCGACGAGCTGGGTGAGTGGCTTGCCGCGGCACAGCAGCAGGTGCCGGTGCGGCCCGTCGAGCGGCCGCGCGCGCTGCTGTTCGCGGGCGATCACGGGGTGGCCGAGCTCGGGGTGTCGGCCCGGCCGGCCGGCGGCACCAAGGATCTCGTACGGGCCGTGCTGGACGGGGCGAGCCCGGCCGCGGTGCTGGCCCGTGGCGCCGGGGCGCAGCTGCGTGTGGTGGATCTGGCAGTGGACTGCGCCCCGGAGGAGCTGCCCGAAGACGTCACCCGGCACCGGGTGCGGCGCGGTTCGGGGCGGATCGATATCGAGGACGCGCTGACGGCGGAGGAGGCCGAGGCGGCGTTCCGGGCCGGGATGGCCGTCGCGGACGAGGAGGCGGACGCCGGCACCGACCTGGTGGTGCTGGGCGATCTGAGCGTCGGCGGGACGACCGCAGCGAGCACCCTGATCGCCGCGCTGTGCGGCACGGACGCCTCGGTGGTCACCGGGCGGGGCGGGGCCCCCATCGACGATCTGGCCTGGATGCGCAAGTGCGCGGCGATCCGTGACGCACTGCGGCGGGCCCGTCCGGTGCTCGGCGACCAGCTGGAGCTGCTGGCCACGGTCGGCGGCGCGGATCTGACCGCGATGACCGGCTTTCTGCTGCAGAGCGCGGTGCGCCGTACGCCGGTGATCCTGGACGGGGTGGTCTCGGCGGCCTGTGCGCTGGTGGCGCAGCGGGTGGCGTTCCGGGCTCCGGACTGGTGGGTGGCCGGGCAGGCGAGCGGGGAGCCGGCACAGGCGAAGGCCCTGGACCGGATCGCACTCAACCCTCTGCTCGACCACGGCGTCACTGCTGGAGAGGGGACGGGGGCGCTGCTGGCCCTGCCATTGGTGCAGGCGGCCGCGGCCCTGGCGGCAGAACTGCCCGTACGCGACTGACCCGGCACCGGCCTACCCTGGCCGGCCACCGTACGAAGCGATCGGACGAGCGCCCGGCCAGGGCGCTCATCACTTCACACCCGTACCGGACCACCGACGGCGCCCCATAAGATCACGGTTTACACGTTTTATGGGAGACATCGCTTGAGTCCGGACGAAGACCGCCCCCCTCGCGGCACGTGGTCACAGCGTGGTGCCGCATTCGGCATCTGGTATCTGCGCACGGTCACCTTCATCAATTTGCTGAGCGCGGTATGGGTGTCGTTCGGCAATGACATCCGCCGGCACAACATTGCGGAATTCTTCACTCCGTATCTGCTGACGGCGGGGTTCGCCTCCGGCGCCTTCTCGCTCTTCCTGTCGGTGACCCTGCGCCGCCGCAAGCGGGCGGCGTGGATTTTGAATCTGGTGCTCTCCGGGCTGCTGGCGCTGCTCTTCGGATTCGGGATGGCGGTGGCCCCGGAGTTCCGCGGGCATGTGCAGAACTGGGTGTCGCTGGCATTGACCGTGCTGTTCGCCGTCGCGCTGGTGGCCGGGCGCCGCGAGTTCTCCGCGAAGGGCGACCGCGCGAACCCGAAGCTGGCGGCGACGGTCGCGGCCGTCGGTCTGCTGGCCGCCTCGCTGCTCGCGGCGCTGCTGGTGACCGTCACCAACACCGCCGGGGACGGTGCCTCGACGTTTGTGCAGCGCTGGCGCTACGGCCTGATGCGGCTGGTGTCGCTGGCCGCCGACGACCGTGCGTTCCCGGAGATCGCCACCCCGAACTGGGTCAATGTCACGATCAATGTGCTCAGCACGCTGCTGCTGGTCGCGGTCCTGTGGGCGGCGTTCCGGTCCGTGCGCAGCACCGACCCGATCACCGAGGACGACGAGGAGCGGCTGCGCGCCCTCCTGGCACGGCACGGCGCCCGTGATTCGCTGGGCTACTTCGCGCTGCGCCGCGACAAGAGCGTGCTGTTCTCCCCCAGCGGCAAGGCGGCGGTCACCTACCGCGTCGTGGGCGGGGTGTCGCTGGCCTCCGGCGATCCGCTGGGCGACCCCGAGGCCTGGCCCGGGGCGATCGAGGTGTGGCTGGCCGAGGCACGGGAGCACGGCTGGGCGCCCGCGGTGATGGGCGCGAGCGAGGAGGGCGGCACGATCTACGCCCGGCACGGTCTGGATGCGCTGGAGCTCGGCGACGAAGCGATCGTGGACACCGCGGAGTTCACGCTCGGCGGCCGCGCGATGCGCACCGTACGGCAGGCTTACCACCGCGTCGAGCGGGCCGGCTACACCGTCCGTATCCGGCGCCACGAGGACATCCCGGCACCGGAGATGGCGCACCTGCTGCGGCTGGCCGACGACTGGCGCGACGGGGAGACCGAGCGCGGTTTCTCGATGGCCCTGGGCCGGCTCGGCGACCCGGGCGACGGGCGCTGCGTGATGCTCGAATGCCGGGACGGCGGCACGGGAGAGGAAGAGGGCGAGCTGCGGGCGCTGCTCAGCTTCGTGCCCTGGGGCGAGAAAGGCCTTTCGCTGGACCTGATGCGCCGGGACCGGAACTCCGAGAACGGGCTGATGGAGTTCGTGGTGCTGGAGTTGATCCAGCGGGCGGAAGAGGTGGAGATCACTCAACTCTCGCTCAACTTCGCGATGTTCCGTTCCGTCTTCGAACGTGGATCGCGACTCGGCGCGGGCCCGGTGCTGCGCCTGTGGCGTTCACTGCTCAGCTTCTTCTCCCGGTGGTGGCAGATCGAATCGCTCTATCGCGCCAATGCGAAATACCGGCCGATCTGGGAGCCGCGATACATGCTCTTCGAAAAGAGCACCGATTTGCTGCGGATCGGAATCGCCGCCGGCCGTGCGGAAGGCTTTCTGGAAGCACCCGGTCTGCCCAAGTGGCTGAACCGCAAGCACCTGGAGAAGGCGAGATGAGCGAGGCGGGGGCGAGGGGGGAGGTAGCCGCGCCGGTGCCGCGGCAGGTGCCCGCCCTGCGCCGCGCCGCGCGTGCCGAATGGGGCCCACTGCTGCGGACGGTGCGGTCCTCGCTGGTCACGACGAAGCTGCGGGCGATCCCGGTGACGCTCACCGCGGTGTGTCTGACCCTGGTCCTCCAGTTCGTGCAGAACCAGGCCTGGGGCTACCGGACGGTCCAGAACATCGGCTCCGTACAGGCCTACGAGCATCTGTGGGTGGCCTTGCTGCGCACCCCCCTGTCGCTGTTCATGCCCGCGCTGGACCTTCCGGTGTGGGGGGCGCTGGCGCAGATCCTGGTGGTCTTCGGGATCGCGGAGATCTGTGTGGGCTGGCGGCAGACACTGCTGGTCGCCTACGTCGCCACGCTCGCCGGGACGATGTACGCGCGGATCGGCATCTGGATCGGCCCGGTGAGCCCCGTCGGGCTGCCCGACTCGGACAAGTACGTCATCGACACCGGGCCGTCGGCGGCCGTGGTGGGGCTGGCGGTGTTCGTGTGCTGGCGCTATCGCGCGTGGTTCACCTGTGGCGTGGTCGCCATGGCGATGGTCGTCGAGGTGGTGTCCATCAAGAACAACCTGGCCGGCAAGGAGCATGTCGCTGCGGTGCTGGCGGTGCTGGCGGTGTGTGCGCTGTGGGAGGTGCGGCGGCCGCGCAAGCCGGGGGACGCACAGCGGGTCAGCGGCTGGGAGCACCCCCGATGACATGCTCGACCTTGCGGCGCAGCGCCGACCAGCGGAGGTCGTGACGGTAGGCGCGGACCCTGGCACGGGCCCGCGCCTTCGGGCGTCTGCGGTAGAAGCGCCTGGCCCAGGGCGAGTTGGGGCGGGCCAGCCGGATCGCGCCGAAGAGCGCGACGAACGGCACGAAGACCCCGATGACCGCGATCCGGCCCTTCCCCTTGGTGAGCGCGACGAGCGCGAAGAGGAAGTTGACGGCCACGGTCCGGACGACCGTGAAGCGGTCGGTCGACTCCTCCGGGCTGAGTTCATTGACGCCGAACGGCAGGAAACCGCCGAGGATCAGGGCGACCAGGGCGACGGTGAGGATGACGATCTCGACGCTCTTGGCCCCCTCCTCGGTCCAGTACACGTCGTCGAGGTGGAGGATCAGCGCGAACTCGTCCAGGACGAGGCCTACGCCCATACCGAAGAGCACCGCCGCGACACCGGCACCGAAGCCGCGCCGGCCGCCCGCAAGGGCGATGAAGCCGCCGATGACCATCAGGATCACTCCGGGCACGACGTGGTGGACGTGCACACCGCCGGGAGTGACGTTGCGGAACGGCCCCTTGCCCGCGCGGATGAGCCGGGTGATGGCCCGGGTCACGAGGAAGGTCAGCACGAACGAGGCGAGGGCGAGCAGCAGCGGCAGCTTCCCCGGCTCGACGATGTTGCGGTACCACCAGTGGCCCATCCCACACGCTCCCCATTTGTCGGGTAAGGCACCTCGTCACCATTAGGCCCTGTTTTGCTGGTCGGGACCGGCAGCCAAACGCGGCGGACGCCCGGATAGCCTGCCGCGGTGACCGACACCCCCACTCCTCCGGCTCCCTCCGACGCCCTGCGCTTCGCCTTCGGGACGCTGACCGTGCTGCCGGTACGCGTCACCCGCTGGGACCGGGAGGCGGCGCGCGGCGGCATGCTCTGTGCGCCGCTGGCCGGGCTGGTCGTCGGGCTGTGCGCGGCCGCGCTCGGCGCGGCGCTGCTGCTGCTCGGCGGCGGTCCGCTGCTCGCCGCGGTCGCCACCGCCGTGGTCCCCGCCGTGCTCACCCGCGGACTGCATCTGGACGGGCTCGCCGACACCGCCGACGGTCTGGGCAGCGGCAAGCCCGCCGAGGACGCGCTGCGCATCATGAAGCAGTCCGACATCGGCCCGTTCGGGGTCATCACGCTGTTGTTCGCCCTGCTGGCCCAGGTCGCCGCGCTGGACGCGTTGTACGCGGACGGCTGGGCACGCGGCGCCGTCGCGGCGGCCGTTGCGGCGGTCACCGCGCGCTGCGCCCTGACGCTCGCCTCCCGCGCGGGGGTGCCGGCCGCCCGTCCGGAGGGACTCGGCGCGGCGGTCGCGGGCACCGTCCCGGTGCGGGCGGCGCTGCTGTGCACGGGGGTGACGGCCGCCGGATGCGCGGCCGCCGGCGCCGCCTTCGGTCCGTACGGCGCGCTGCACGCCGGGCTGGCGGCGCTGCTCGGCCTCGGGCTGGGCGAGTTGCTGCTGCGGCACTGCCGGCGGCGCTTCGGCGGGGTGACCGGCGATGTGTTCGGGGCACTCGCGGAGAGCGCGGGGCTCACGGCGCTGGTGGCGTTGACTCTCGGATAGCGCCCGGGCGCGCCCCCCGGGGGTTCGGTCAACTCGCTTACCGGGAAGGGCAGTTCGCCCTGTATTCCGGTAACTGCCGGGGCCCCGTTATGTGGCGGTGTGGTATTGGACGGGCCTTGTGGCGCCGCCGAGCGTAGGCTCGGCCGCAGCAGCGCGCTGCGCGCAGACGGATTCCCCGGACGGAACAGGACCTTCATCACCGTGACTGCACTGACCCTCAGTACTTCTTCCGCCGCAACGGTGCGCGCGGATGCCGTCGTCGTCGGCGTGGCCAAGGGCGCCAAGGGCGTCGTTGTCGCCCCCGGCGCGGAAGCCGTGGACAAGGCCTTCGGCGGCAAGCTCGCCGCCGTGCTGGAGACCCTCGGCGCGAGTGGTGCCGAGGGCGAGGTGACCAAGCTGCCCGCCGCGGACGGCCTCAAGGCACCGGTCGTGGTGGCGGTCGGCCTCGGCGAGGCGCCGGGCAAGGACGACGGCTACGACAACGAGGCGCTCCGGCGCGCCGCGGGCAGCGCCGCCCGCGCGCTGACCGGCACCAAGAAGGCCGGCTTCGCACTGCCCGTCGAGGACGCCGAGGCGGCGGCCGCGGTGAGCGAGGGCGCCCTGCTCGGCGCGTACACCTTCACCGCCTACCGCAGCAACGGCAACGGGCAGAACGCCAAGGGCGGCAAGAAGAACGACGCCAAGTCGGCGCCGCTCGCGGAGGCCGCGATCCTCGGCGGCAAGCCGCGCGACAAGGAGTTCAAGGCCGCCGCCGAGCGCGCCCAGGCCCTGGCCGCGGAGATCAACCGCGCCCGCGACCTGATCAACATGCCGCCCAACGACCTCCACCCGAAGTCCTTCGCCGCCGAGGCGCAGGCCGCGGCCAAGGAGTTCGGCCTCAAGGTCGAGGTGCTCGACGAGAAGGCGCTCAAGAAGGGCGGCTACGGCGGCCTGCTGGGCGTCGGACAGGGTGCGGAAGCCCCGCCGCGGCTGGTGCGGATCGCGCACACGCACGCCAAGGCCACCAAGACCCTGGCGCTGGTCGGCAAGGGCATCACCTACGACTCGGGCGGCATCTCCCTCAAGCCGGCCGGTCACAACGAGACCATGAAGTGCGACATGAGCGGCGCCGCCGCGGTGTTCGCCACGGTCGTGGCCGCCGCCAAGCTGGGCCTGGAGGTGAATGTCACCGGCTGGCTGGCGCTCGCCGAGAACATGCCGTCCGGCTCCGCCACCCGTCCCGGTGACGTGCTGACCATGTACAGCGGCAAGACCGTCGAGGTGCTCAACACCGACGCCGAGGGCCGCCTGGTCCTGGCCGACGCGCTGACCCGCGCCTCGGAGGAGTCCCCGGACGCGATCGTGGACGTCGCGACGCTGACCGGTGCGATGGTGCTGGCGCTGGGCCACCGCCACTTCGGGATCATGGCCAACGACGACGCCTTCCGTACCTCGGTCCACGAGATCGCGGAGGAGGTCGGCGAGCAGTCCTGGCCGATGCCGATGCCCGGCCACCTGCGCAAGGGCATGGACTCCCCGGTCGCCGACCTCGCCAACATGGGCGAGCGGATGGGCGGCGGTCTGGTGGCCGGGCTCTTCCTGAAGGAGTTCGTCGGCGAGGGCATCCCGTGGGCGCACCTGGACATCGCGGGCCCGGCCTTCCACGAAGGAGCTCCCTGGGGTTACACCCCCAAGGGCGGCACGGGATCCGCGGTACGCACCCTGGTGCGGCTGGCGGAGCGTACCGCCGCGGGCGACCTGGGCTGACGGTCAACTCGGAGAGCTTTCTCCCTCTTGCCCGTTATATCCGTACGGCCCCGGGCATACCGCCCGGGGCCGTAGGTGCGTATACACCCGTGTTCGCCCTCAACGAAATCCGTACGCAAGTACGCGCCAGTAACCCATACGGGGCGGCTGATCGTCCGCCCCGAGCCCGGCCCGCCGTCCCGGCTTCGTGGAACAAGTGCGAAGATGGGTTCTCGGCAGGACAGGGCCCCCCTTACCCAGGGCCGAAGTAAATGCGGCCGAACCACAGCCGCCGCCCGGTCATCGGAGACCGGCTCCGGCGTACCCATGCATGGAGGACGTGACGTGGCGAACGACGCCAGCACCGTTTTCGACCTAGTGATCCTCGGAGGCGGTAGCGGTGGTTACGCCGCTGCCCTGCGCGGGGCGCAGCTGGGCCTGGACGTCGCCCTGATCGAGAAGGGCAAGGTCGGCGGTACCTGCCTGCACAACGGCTGCATCCCCACCAAGGCTCTGCTGCACGCCGGTGAGATCGCCGACCAGGCTCGCGAGAGCGAGCAGTTCGGTGTCAAGGCCACCTTCGAGGGCATCGACATCGAGGCGGTCCACAAGTACAAGGACGAGGTCATCTCGGGCCTGTATAAGGGCCTGCAGGGCCTGATCGCCTCCCGCAAGGTGACGTACATCGAGGGCGAGGGCCGGCTGTCCTCCCCGACCTCCGTCGATGTGAACGGCCAGCGTGTCCAGGGCCGCCACGTCCTGCTGGCGACCGGCTCGGTGCCGAAGTCGCTGCCGGGCCTGGAGATCGACGGCAACCGCATCATCTCCTCGGACCACGCGCTGACGCTGGACCGCGTGCCGAAGTCCGCGATCGTGCTGGGCGGCGGCGTCATCGGCGTCGAGTTCGCCTCCGCGTGGAAGTCCTTCGGCACCGACGTGACCATCATCGAGGGCCTCAAGCACCTCGTGCCGGTCGAGGACGAGAACAGCTCCAAGCTGCTGGAGCGGGCCTTCCGCAAGCGGGGCATCAAGTTCAACCTCGGCACCTTCTTCGACAAGGCCGAGTACACCGCCGACGGCGTGAAGGTCACCCTCGCCGACGGCAAGACCTTCGAGGCCGAGGTGCTCCTGGTCGCGATCGGCCGCGGGCCGGTCTCGGCGGGCCTGGGCTACGAGGAGCAGGGCGTCGCGATGGACCGCGGCTACGTCCTGGTCGACGAGTACATGCAGACCAACGTGCCGACCATCTCGGCCGTCGGTGACCTCGTTCCCACCCTCCAGCTCGCCCACGTCGGCTTCGCCGAGGGCATGCTGGTGGCGGAGCGGCTGGCCGGCCAGAAGACCGTGCCGATCGACTACGACGGCGTGCCGCGCGTCACGTACTGCCACCCCGAGGTCGCTTCGGTGGGTATCACCGAGGCCAAGGCCAAGGAGCTGTACGGCGCCGACAAGGTCGTCGCTCTCAAGTACAACCTCGCGGGCAACGGCAAGAGCAAGATCCTCAAGACCACGGGCGAGATCAAGCTCGTCCAGGTCAAGGATGGTGCCGTGGTAGGCGTCCACATGGTCGGTGACCGTATGGGCGAGCAGGTCGGTGAGGCCCAGCTGGTCTACAACTGGGAGGCCCTGCCGGCCGAGGTTGCGCAGCTCGTGCACGCGCACCCGACGCAGAATGAGGCCCTCGGCGAGGCCCACCTGGCCCTGGCCGGAAAGCCTCTCCACTCCCACGACTGACCCCAGTCCCGGGCGCGACCACATCCGCACCACACTTGTAAGGAGCAACTGAAACCATGGCGGTTTCCGTAACCCTGCCGGCGCTCGGCGAGAGCGTCACCGAGGGCACCGTCACTCGCTGGCTCAAGGCCGAGGGTGAGCGCGTCGAGGCCGACGAGCCCCTGCTCGAGGTGTCGACCGACAAGGTCGACACCGAGATCCCGGCCCCGGCCGCCGGCATCCTGTCCGCCATCAAGGTGGCCGAGGACGAGACCGTGGAGGTCGGCGCCGAGCTGGCCCTCATCGACGACGGCAGCGGTGCGCCCGCGGCCGAGGCGGCCCCGGCCGCCGCCGAGGCACCCGCGGCCGAGCCGCAGCCCGAGCCCGCCCCGGCTCCGGCCGCCGAGGCCCCCGCCCCCGCTGCTGCCCCCGCGGGCGGCGCCGAGGGCACCGACGTCGTCCTCCCCGCGCTCGGCGAGAGTGTCACCGAGGGCACCGTCACCCGCTGGCTGAAGGAGGTCGGCGAGGAGGTCCAGGCCGACGAGCCGCTGCTGGAGGTCTCCACCGACAAGGTCGACACCGAGATCCCCGCGCCGACTTCCGGCACCCTGCTGGAGATCGTCGTCGGTGAGGACGAGACCGCCGAGGTCGGCGCCAAGCTCGCCGTCATCGGTGTGGCCGGCGCCGCTCCGGCCGCCGCCCCGGCTCCGGCCGCTCCGGCCCCGGCCGCCGCTCCGGAGCCCGCCCCGGCTCCTGCTCCGGCCCCCGCTCCGGCGCCGGCCGCCGCTGCCCCGGCTCCGGCCGCTCCGGCTCCGGCTCCGGCCCCGGCCCCGGCCGCTCCGGCCCCCCAGCCGGCCGCCACCCCCGCCCCGGCTCCGGCCGCCGGTGAGGGCGACGGCGCCTACGTCACCCCGCTGGTGCGCAAGCTCGCCGCGGAGAACGGCGTCGACCTGTCCACGGTCAAGGGCACCGGTGTCGGTGGCCGGGTCCGCAAGCAGGACGTCATTGCCGCCGCCGAGGCCGCCAAGGCCGCCGCGAAGGCTCCGGCCGCCGCCCCGGCCGCCGCCTCCAAGGCCCCGGTCATCGAGGCGTCCCCGCTGCGCGGCCAGACCGTCAAGATGCCGCGGATGCGCAAGGTCATCGGCGACAACATGATGAAGGCCCTGCACGGCCAGGCGCAGCTGACCACCGTGGTCGAGGTGGACATCACCGCGATCATGCGGATGCGCAACAAGGCCAAGGACGGGTTCGCGCAGCGTGAGGGCGTCAAGCTCTCCCCGATGCCGTTCTTCGTCAAGGCCGCGGTCCAGGCGCTGAAGGCCCACCCGGTCGTCAACGCCCGGATCAACGAGGACGAGGGCACCATCACCTACTTCGACGCCGAGAACGTCGGTATCGCGGTGGACGCGGAGAAGGGCCTGATGACCCCGGTCATCAAGGACGCCGGTGACCTCAACATCGCCGGTATCGCCCGCAAGACGGCGGACCTGGCGGGCAAGGTCCGGGCGAACAAGATCACGCCGGACGAGCTGTCCGGTGCGACCTTCACCATCTCCAACACCGGTTCGCGCGGCGCCCTGTTCGACACCGTCATCGTGCCCCCGAACCAGGTCGGCATCCTGGGCATCGGTGCGACCGTCAAGCGTCCGGTGGTCATCAACCACCCGGACCTCGGCGAGACCATCGCGGTGCGCGACATGACCTACCTGGCGCTCTCCTACGACCACCGTCTGGTGGACGGCGCGGACGCCGCCCGCTACCTGACCACGGTCAAGCAGATCCTGGAGGCCGCCGAGTTCGAGACCGAGATCGGTCTCTGAGTCCGGCCGCCACGCCATAGGTGTGCAGCAGGGGTCGGCCCCGGTTCGTACGAGCCGGGGCCGGCCCCTTTGCGCGTTCCGGATCCCCTGCGCCGCCCCGGGCCCGTCCGCGCGTCCCGGATAATGGCCCTCTCGTCACCACCCGCTCTGAAGGAGCACCTCATGACCCCGCCCGTCGTCCATTCGCTGCGCGAGCAGATCCGCGAGCACATCCTCGAGGGGATCGTCAGCGGCCGCTGGCAGCCGGGCGAGCGGATCGTGGAGCGGCGGATCGCGGTGGAGCTGGAGGTCAGCCAGACGCCCGTACGGGAGGCGCTGCGGGAGCTGGAGTCGCTGCAGCTGATCGAGTCGGCGCCGAACAAGGGCGTACGGGTACGGAATCTGACCGCGGACGATCTCAAGGAGAGCTACCCGGTACGGGCCGGGCTGGAGCAGGTGGCCGCCGAACTGGCCGCCGGGCGGCTGGCCGGGGACACCGTGGCGCTGGAGCGCGAGGTGGCGGCGCTGCGCGAGGCGGACCTGGCCGGTGACGGGGAGGCGCAGGTGCGGCACACAGTGGCCTTCCACCGGGAGATCGTGCGGGCCGCCGGGAACGCCGTACTGCTGCACACCTGGGAGTCGCTGGGCATCGAGGTCTGGACGACGCTGTCGATCCGCTGGTTCAGCCCGGAGCCGCGCTCGCACGCCCAGGACCACCAGGAGATCGTGGACGCGTTCCGGCGGCGTGACCCGAAGATCGGCGCCTTGCTCAAGTCACACGTGCTGAGCTGCGCACCTCGGGTCTGACGGGGCGTCCGGGAGAGGCGACCGACCCCGGAATCGACTGGCACGCCGTGCCCGATATTGCGGCACCCCGTGCCGACCTGCGGTTATTCGTCCGCGGAGCGTTGATCGATCATCGATCAGAGGCGTATCGTCTTCCGTCGGGGCGCGACAACCCTGCCTGCCGAACTCGTAGGGGGTGTCGTCAAGGCCCGCCGTCCACCCTGAGGACGCGGCCGACAGCGACGGCACCCCGAGCTACCCTCCCGTCCGGAAAGGGGCCACCCATGCCCGATCCCGTGCGCCTGCCGTACAGCCAGCTCGACCAGCTCCCGGACCGCGACCCCGAGGAGACCGCCGAGTGGCGCGAGTCGCTTGACGCCGTCACCAAGGCAGCGGGCCCGCATCGCGCCTCGTACCTGATGCGCCGCGCCCTGGAGCACACCGCGCGCACCGAAGGCACCGCCCTGCCGTCCCTCCTGGAGACGGAGTACGTCAACACCATCCCGACCTCCGCCGAGCCCGAATTCCCGGGCGACGAGGCGATGGAGGCCAGGATCACGGCCTGGAACCGCTGGAACGCCGCCGCGATGGTCACCCGCGGCTCCAAGCTGGGCCTGGGCGGCCACATCGCCACCTTCGCCTCCGCCGCCTGGCTCTACGAGACCGGCTTCCAGCACTTCTTCCGCGGCAAGGAGGGTGATGGCAGCGGCGACCAGCTCTACATCCAGGGCCACGCCTCCCCCGGCGTCTACGCCCGCGCCTTCCTCGAAGGCCGCCTCACCGAGGAGCACCTCGACCACTTCCGCCAGGAGGCCGGCGGCGAGGGTCTGCCGTCCTACCCGCACCCGCGGCGGCTGCCCTGGCTGTGGGAGTTCCCCACCGTCTCCATGGGTCTGGGCCCGCTCTCCGCGATCTACCAGGCGCGCTTCAACCGCTACCTGGAGCACCGCGGCATCAAGGACACCAGCAACTCCCACGTCTGGGCGTTCCTGGGCGACGGCGAGATGGACGAGCCCGAGTCGACCGCCGCCCTGGCGCTGGCCGGCCGTGAGGGCCTGGACAACCTGACCTTCGTCATCAACTGCAATCTGCAGCGCCTCGACGGCCCGGTCCGCCCCAACTTCAAGATCGTGCAGGAGCTGGAGGCCCAGTTCCGCGCGGCCGGCTGGAACGTCGTCAAGTCGCTGTGGGGCCAGGCCTGGGACGAGATCTTCGCGCTCGACACCGACGGCGCCCTGATCCGCCGCCTCGGCGAGACCCCCGACGCACAGTTCCAGACGTACGCCACCCGCGACGCCGCCTACCTGCGCGAGCACTTCTTCGGCGCGAACGAGTCGCTGCAGGCCCTGGCCGGCCGCCTGAGCGACGCCAAGCTGCTGGAGCTGTTCCAGACCTCCCGGGCCGGCCACGAGCCGCGCAAGGTGTACGCCGCCTACCGGGCCGCCGTCGAGCACAAGGGCGCGCCGACCGTCATCCTGGCGCAGACCGTCAAGGGCTACACCCTCGGCGCGGGCTTCGAGTCCCGCAACGCCAACCACCAGATGAAGAAGCTCACCATGGCGGAGTTCCGCACCATGCGTGATGTGCTCGAACTCCCCGTCCCGGACAGCGCGCTGGAGGGCGACACGGTGCCCTACTGGCGCCCGGCCGAGGACTCCCCCGAGATGGTCTACCTGCGCGAGCGGCGCGCCGCCCTCGACGGCCCGGCCCCCGCCCGCAAGGTCGTCGCCAGGCCGCTGCCGATGCCCGCCGACAAGGTCTTCGACTCCCTGAAGAAGGGCTCCGGCAGCCAGGAGATCGCCACCACCATGGCGTTCGTCCGGCTGATCAAGGATCTGATGCGGGACAAGGAGACCGGCAAGCGCTGGGTCCCGATCGTCCCCGACGAGGCCCGTACCTTCGGCATGGAGTCGCTCTTCCCGACCGCCGGCCTCTACTCCCCCAAGGGCGCGACGTACGACCCGGTCGACCGCGACCAGCTCCTTTGGTACAAGGAGGCCAAGGACGGCCAGATCCTCAACGAGGGCATCACCGAGGCCGGTTCGCTCGCCGACTTCACCGCCGCCGCGACGTCGTACGCGACGCACGGCGAGCCGATGATCCCCTTCTACATCTTCTACTCGATGTTCGGCTGGCAGCGCACCGCCGACCAGTTCTGGGCGCTGGCCGACCAGTTGGGCCGCGGCTTCGTCATCGGCGCGACCGCCGGCCGCACCACGATGACCGGTGAGGGCCTCCAGCACGCCGACGGCCACTCGCACCTGATCGCCTCCACCAACCCGGCGGCGCTCTCCTACGACCCGGCCTTCGCCTACGAGGTCGCGGTCATCGTCAAGGAGGGCCTGCGCCGTATGTACGGCCCGGACGCCGAGGACGTCTTCTACTACCTCACGGTCTACAACGAGACCAAGGTCCAGCCGGCCATGCCGGAGGGCGTCGAGGAGGGCATCCTCAAGGGCCTGTACCGCTTCAACGAGGGCACCAGGCCCGAGGCCGACAGCCCGCAGCTGCAACTGCTGGCGTCCGGCACCGCCATCCACTGGGCGCTGGAGGCGCAGCAGCTGCTGGCAGCCGACTGGGGCGTGGCGGCGGACGTGTGGTCCGCACCGTCCTGGACGGAGCTGCGGCGGGACGCCCTGGAGTGCGACGCCGCCCGGCTGGAGGGCGAGGACCGGATCCCGTACGTCACCCGTGCGCTGGCCGGGGCACCCGGCCCGGTCGTCGCGGTCAGCGACTGGATGCGGGCGGTGCCGGACCAGATCGCGCCGTGGGTCGAGCAGGACTGGACCTCCATCGGCACCGACGGCTTCGGACTGTCCGACACCCGCGAGGCGGCCCGCCGCCACTTCGGCGTCGACCCGCAGTCGGTGGTCGTCCAGGCGCTTGCCGCCCTCGCCCGCCGGGGCCAGGTCAAGCCGGAGACCGTCAAGGAGGCCAGGGAGCGTTACGGCCTGTGAGTCATGGGCCGCACCGCGGCCCGTGCCTCCTGGGCGGCCCCGGCCCGCGCCGGGCGCCGCCCGCCCCTGAGGGGCACCCCAACTCCCGTGCGGAGGCCACCTTCCCGCGCCCGGGGCCTTCGCACGGGATTCCACCACCGGCCCGGCCGGGCCATGCCCTGACTCCGGCCGGGCCGGCTTTCTTCCACCCCGGGGCGACGGGTCCCCACGGGCCGCGCCCCGCCGCCGCCCCGGGCGTTGTCAGTGGCCCGCGGCATGATGGACACATGCGTGCTGCCCGGCTGATCAGGATGGTGCTGCTGCTCCAGGCGCGCCCGTCGATGACGGGCGCCGAGCTGGCGCGCGAGCTGGAGGTTTCCGAGCGTACGGTCGCCCGGGACGTCCTCTCCCTCTCCGAGGCCGGGGTGCCCGTCTACGCGGACCGCGGCCGGGCCGGCGGCTACCGCCTCATAGGCGGCTACCGCACCCGCCTCACCGGCCTCGGCCGCAGCGAGGCGGAGGCGCTCTTCCTGTCCGGGGTGCCGTCCGCGCTGCGCGAGATGGGCCTGGCCGACGCCGCCTCCGCCGCGCGGCTGAAGGTCTCCGCCGCCCTGCTGCCCGAATTGCGGGATGCCGCGACGGGCGCCGCCCAGCGCTTCCACCTCGACGCACCCGGCTGGTATCAGGAGCCCGGGACGCCCGCCCTGCTGCCGGTGATCGCCGAGGCGGTCTGGGACGACCGCCGGATCGCCGCCCGCTACCTCCGCAAGGACACCGAGGTGGAGCGGGAGTTGGAGCCGTACGGCCTCGTGCTGAAGGCGGGAGTCTGGTATCTGGCGGCGCGTACGGAGGGGGACCACCGCGTCTACCGGGTCGACCGGTTCACCGCCGTGGAACTCGCCGGGAGCGGCCGGACCTCGGACGCCGACGACGGGGGGCGGTTCACCCGTGACGTTTCCTTCGACCTCCCGGCGTTCTGGGCGGAGCGGGCGGCCCAGTTCGCCCGGTCGATCCTGCGCGAGGAGGTGGTGCTGCGGCTCTCCCCGAGCGGCGTCCGGCAGCTGCCGTACGTCACCGAACGCGCCGCGGCCCACGAGGCCATCGCACGGGCGCGGAGCGCGGACGGTCCCGATGAGCTGGGCCGGCTGACCGTGACACTCGCCGTGGAGTCCGCCGAGGTCGCCTTCGCGCAGCTGCTGACGCTCGGCCCGGAGGGCGAGATACTCGCGCCCCCCGGGCTGCGTGAGCGCTTCGCGTCGGCCGCCCGCCGGACGACCGCGCTGTACGCATAGGAAGGGCGCGGGCCGGCCCGGGGCCGTCCGGCCGTGAACCGCCCGACGCCCCTGAGCGGTGGCGGCGCCCTCAGCGGTAGTCGTCCGCGCTCGCGTCCTTCCCGCCGAAGACGACGTCCTCGAAGTAGCCGAAGCAGTCGGGCCGGGAGCCGTCCGTGTCGGTGAAGCCGTACTCCTTCGCCAGCTGCCCGCTGGAGAGCGACCGGCCGCTCCAGCGCTCCCTGGCCGGGTCGGCGGCCAGCGCCCGTACGCCGCGGGCGATCAGCGCCGGCGATTCGGCGATGGCGAAGTGCGGCTCCTCGGCCACCGCGTCGCGCCAGGTCTCCTCCGTCACCCCGAAGTGGTCGAGCATCTCCTCGGACCGCAGGAAGCCGGGGGTGAGCGAGACCGCCGTGCCGCCGTGTTCCTTCAGCTCGGCGGCGAGACCGAAGGCGATGCGGTGCGGCGCGTTCTTGGTGAGGTCGAAGCAGAGGTTGCCACGGTAGGTGCGGTTGAAGGCGGCGGTGCCGTCGGTGATCTCGACCACCAGCCCGCCGGGCCGCCTGATCAGCAGGGGCAGGGCGTAATGGCTGGTGATGATGTGGGTGTCGATGCCGAGGCGGAACATCCGCAGCCCGTTCTCCAGGTCGAGGTCCCACAGCTTGGTGTCGAACTCGATCAGCCGGTCGCCGCCCCAGATGCTGTTGACCAGCACATCCAGCCGGCCCTGCTCGCGGTCGATGCGCTCGGTCAGCGCCTTGACCTGCGCCGGGTCCAGATGGTCGGCCGGTACGGCGATGCCGGTGCCGCCCGCCTCGGACACCAGCTCCGCGGTCTGCTCGATCGTCTCCGTGGCCCGGCCGACCTCGCTGACCCGTTCCCGGGTCGTCCGTCCCGTCACATACACCAGGGCGCCGGCCCGCCCCAGCTCGACCGCCATCGCCCGGCCGGCGCCGCGGGTCGCCCCGGCGACCAGCGCCACCTGTCCCGCCAGTTCCTGCTGTCCCGTCACGTACGCCACTCCTCGCTGTCAGGTGCCTCGCATCCGTACACGGCGACCGTGACAGTGAATCCCGACATCTCCTGTCCGGATTCACCGGCCGCCGTACAGCGATCCGCCCAGCGCCTACGGACGGAGCGCGCGCACGCTCCCCCCGCTCCGCAGCCGTCCGACGACCTGCGCCGGGGCGTGCTGCCCGGCCGGCGCCAAGAGCGTGCTCCCGCTGCCGGTGGCCCGTACACCGCCGGTGGCGTCGATGCCGCCGACCTCCTGGCTGCCGGCCGCGAGCAGATACCACTTGCCGGACTTCGCCTGCCAGTGGACGTCGCCCACCACAGGGGTGCCGAAGCGGCTGCAGGCGGCGGTGTTCGCGGCCCGTCCGGCGATCCGCCCGGGGTCGGCCGGGCGCGCGGCGGGCGGCAGGAACTGCAGTGTCACGCTGCCGGGCCCGCGCCAGGTGTCGGCACGGCTGCACACCCAGGTCGCGCTGCCGCCGCCCTCCGGGAGGCGCTGCCCGGCGAACGCCCAGTTGTTGACGGACCGTACGCCGGCGCCCCGCAGCGACCCGAGCGAGCAGGCCGTACGGGCCCAGCTCTGCAGGGCCGGGGCGCCGGTCGCCGCATCCGGTCCGCCACCCGGCACGCCGCCGGGCGGCAGCGAGGTCAGGTGGACGGGGACGAGGTCGTCGAGGTCGGTCACCAGGAAGGGAGGGTTCACGCCGGTCCCCCCGATCCGGGTCGAGGGCCGGAACTGGGCCGCCGGCCAGTGCCCGCAGCCGGCGTTCCCCTCGGGCGGTGTCGGGATCCGGTCGGTGACCCCGTCCGGGGCGACATGCAGCCCGTGCACCGGGGCGCCCGGTGCCAGCAGGTCGCGGACGGTCACATCGGAGGCCCACGGCGCGAGCAGATACCGCATCCAGCCGTGGCCGCGCCCGATCACCAGCGCGGCGCCGGTCGTCAGATCCGCGTCGTCGACCCGTGCGAAGTGCAGTGTGGGCGTGGCGTCTTCGGGCTCGGCGTAGCGCACCAGCCGCTCGCCGTCGTGGAGGACCACGACCATCACGTTGTCGATCAGGCCCGCGTACAGCAGCTGCGGCGGATGGTCGGGCGGCCGGGTGGAGGTACCCGCCGATGTCATGATCCGGGTGTCGGCGGGCGGCGCCGCCCAGACCTGCAGCGCCCGCGCCAGCAGCTCCTGGTCGCCGGCCTGCCGCCCGCGGGCGGGCCAGGCGGTGAAGTCCACCCGGGACGTGTCCGCCCACTGATCATTGGGGGTGCGCAGCAGCCGGCCCGGGTCCAGCGCCTGCTCCGCGGTGGTCGGGGTGTGTCCCGCCCGCTCCCCGCCACCGCGCGACACCCCCGCGGCCACCGCGCCGACCGCCAGTACGGCCGTCAGCGCCAGCACCACCCGGACCCGCTGCCGGCGGCGCAGCAGGTCCGTCGGCCGGGTCTGCACCGTGCACGGGTCGAACTCCCCCGAGTTCAGCAGTGCCGCGGCACCGGCCCCGGTCTCCCGGTCCACCTGCGACGCCGCCCGCTGTGCCGCGTCCGGGTCCTCGACCCCGGCCCGCGCCAGCACGCTGCGTGCGGCGTCCTCGTCCAGACCCTCCAGCTGCCACAGCCCGAGGGCGGCCCGTACCGACGCCGGGACGGTGGACAGCGCCTGGTCCAGGGCGAGTTCCTCGGCGCCGCCGGCCCGCGGGAAGAGCCGCAGTCCCCAGACCTGGGGCATGGCGGCCGGTCCCCGGACCGGCCGTCCCTCGTGCGCCAGCGCCAGCCGCAGGGCCCGCAGCCGCACCACGTCGTAGCCCGACTCGGCCGCCGGGCCGCGCTGCGCCGGCAGTCCGCCGTCCGGCCGGCGCAGCCGGGCCCGCGGCAGCGCCCGCTGGACCAGGCCGTGCGCGGTCAGGACCCGGCGGTGGCGGCCGATCGACGGGGGCAGGACGAGGTAGGTGAGGCGGACGAGCCGTGGATAGTGCTCGACGATGGCCGCCTCGGCCCGCTCGACATCGGCCCGGGTGCGTTCGTCCATGGGCATGGCCTGGAACAGCCCTTCGCGAAATGGTGGATATGCCGTCGTTCGGTCGTTGCACGCCGTCCAACGAGTGATTCTTGGGACGGTCACACGACGGCGCACCGGCCGGGGTGAGCGAACGGATCCGAACACCCCGTCACCTGTTTGAACACCACGTCACCGATCCGGATAACGACCCTGTCGCATCCGGGGTACTCCGCATGCGGCGGGCGCCGGCAGGGCAGATGCTGGAGCGGTGATGGACGAGACGGAGTTCTGGGAACTGATCGACGGTTCCCGCGAGGCCGCCGAGGGCGACCCCGAGGAGCAGGCCGACGCGCTGGTCGAGCGGCTCCTCGGGCTCGACCCGGATGCCGTCGTGGACTTCGCCCGCCACTTCGAGGCCCGCTACAACCGGGCGTACTCCTGGGACCTGTGGGCCGCGGCCTCCGTGATGCTGGGCGGCGCCAGCGACGACGCCTTCGACTACTTCCGCTGCTGGCTGATCGGCCAGGGCCGCGAGGTCTTCGAGGGCGCGCTGCACGACCCGGACCAGCTCGCCGAGCTGGTGGACGACTTCGACGAGGCGGTGGACGGCGACGCCGAGGAGCTGGGCTATGCGGCCGACGAGGCGTACGAGCAGATGACCGGCGGGGTGATGCCGGATCTGGGACTGCCGCCGCCGCCCCGCGAACCGCTCGGCACCTACCTCGACTTCGACGACGACCAGTCCATGGCGGAGCGCTTCCCCACCCTCTGGGACCGTTTCAAGCCGTAAGACGGGCCCCGGCGTCCTGACCCGGAGTCGGTCCGGGCCGGGGAACGCGGCGGGCCGGGCCCCGGATGTCGCCACCGACCCGTCGCTGCGGGCAGGATGGCCCCATGCGGATCGCGATCACCGGCTCGACCGGACTCATCGGCACGGCGCTCGTACGGTCCCTGCGCTCGGACGGCCATGACGTCGTCCGGCTCGTACGGCGCGCGCCCACGGCCGCCGACGAGGTGCGCTGGGACCCCAAGCACCAGGAGGTCGACACCGCCGGGCTGGCCGGCTGCGGGGCGGTCGTCCATCTGGCCGGCGCCGGCGTCGGGGACCACCGCTGGACGGCCGCCTACAAGCAGGAGATCCGCGACAGCCGGGTCCTGGGCACCCGGGCCCTCGCCTCGGCCCTCGCCGCCATGGACAACCCGCCGGGAGTCTTTGTCTGCGGCAGCGCGATCGGCTACTACGGCGACACCGGCGACCGGCGGACGGACGAGAGCGCACCGGCCGGCCGCGGATTCCTGCCGGAGCTCTGTGTGGCCTGGGAGGACGCCGCGAAGCCGGCCCAGGACGCGGGGATCCGTACCGCCTTCGCCCGCACCGGTCTGGTCGTGGCACGCTCGGGCGGCGCCTGGGGCCGGCTCTTCCCCGTCTTCCGGCTCGGCCTGGGCGGCCGGCTCGGCGACGGCAGCCAGTACTGGAGCTTCATCTCCCTGGAGGACCACATCGGGGCGCTCCGCCACCTCATCGAGACCGAGGGCCTGACCGGGCCGGTCAACCTCACGGCCCCGGAACCGGTCACCAACCGCGAGGTCACCGCCGTGATGGGCCATGTCCTCCACCGCCCCACGCTGTTCTCCGTCCCGGCTCCGGTCCTGCGTGCCGCCCTGGGCGAGTTCGCCGGCGATGTGCTGGGCAGTCAGCGGATCATTCCGCAGCGGCTGCTGGACTCCGGGTTCGCGTTCGCCCATCCCCGCATCATCGAGGCGATCCGGGCCGCGTAACCGGCCGGCCGCGGAGTCGTCCGCGTCACACCGCCGTCCGGGCGGCATAGCTGCAGGGCCACACGGGAAGCTTTGGCCAAGGGGCGCGTCGGCGCGCCCCTTGGACGCCCCCTGTCGAACGGACCGCCGCCTTCCTGCCGTCCTCGCACACCTCACCTCGGTACCCCCGGCGGCACCGGGCACGACTCGGGTGCGCCGCCGTTGGGACCGACCTCGGGAGGGCATGTGCTGCGCACCGCATCGGCCGTGGACGTCGTCATCGTGGGGGCCGGTCCGGCCGGGCTGGCCGCCGCCCGCCATCTCACCGGCGCGGGGGTGTCGGTCACCGTCCTGGAGGCAGCGCCACGGATCGGCGGCCGGTCCGTCACCGACCGCCTCGACGGCTTCCGGCTGGACCGCTGCGGCCGGCCGCTGGCCGTCTCCGCCGCCGAGCTGCGCCGCACCCCGGGCCTCAGCGAACTGACGCTCCGTCCGTTCGCACCCGGTCTGAGCGTCCACAACGGCCAGCGGACGCAGCGCATCAGCGCGCCCCGGAGCACGAAGGGCGCGCTGTCCGCGGCGCGTGCCCTCTCGCGCGCCGACCGCCGTACGGAACGCCGGACGGACCGTCAGACCGTCCGCCTCACCGACCGGCGGGCCGAACAGCACCCGGACCGCCGCACGGTCCGCCGTATCGACCGCCGTACGGACCGCCGCGCCGACGCCCCCACCGCTCCCCCCGCCGGCGCCACCCACGCCCCGCCCGCGGACCGTCCGATCCGCGATGCCCTGCCGAGCCGCCCCGCCTTCCCGCACCGCGGCCAAGACGCCTTCCTGCGGCCCCTGCTGGCCGCGCTGCTGTGCGATCCCCAGCTGCGCGGCTCCAGCCGGGGCGCGGCGGCGGCGCTGCGCGCCTTTGCACAGGGCCCCGTGTGGCTGCCGGCCGGCGGCGCCGCGGCCGTCCCCGAGCTGCTCGCCGCCGCGCTGCCGCCCGGCACGGTCCGTACGTCCGTGCAGGTCACCGCCGTCTCCACCACCGGCGTCAGCACCGCGGAGCACGGCCATATCCCCTGTCGGGCGGTGCTGGTGGCCACCGGCGCGCGCGAGGCGGCCGAGCTGTTGCCGGGACTGCGGGTGCCGGCCTTCCACCCGGTCGCCGTCCTGCACCACACCGCGGCGGCCTGCGGGGGCCGCGGCGCACCGGCCCGCGACACCTCCCTGATCCTGCCGACGGACGGCCCCGTCGCCTTCACCTACGCCGCCGGCACCATCGACCCGTCCCGTACGCCGCCGGGCCGGTCCCTGCTCACCACGACCGTGCTCGGCGCCGCGGCGACGCTGCCGCTGTCGGTGCTCGACAAGACGATCCGCCCCCAGCTCGACCGGATCTACGGTGCGCACACCGACGACTGGCAGCTGCTGACCGCCCATCACGATCCATACGCCGTACCCGCGATGCCGGCGCCGCACGACCCGGAGCGCCCGGTGCGGGTGCTGGCCGGCCTCTATGTGTGCGGCGATCACCGCGACACCAGCACGCTCCAGGGCGCGCTGAACTCGGGCCGCCGCGCCGCCCGCGCGCTCCTCCAGGACTTCGGTCTGCCGGCCTTCACCACGGAACCGGACACCCTGCCCACGGCGGCCTGAGCCGGACGGCGGGACCCGCCCTCACCCCAGCGCCGCCACCCGGTCGCGGTATCCCCGCACCGCCGCCGCGTCCCGGTAGGGCTCCAGGCGGCGCTCGAACTCCCTGACGTACTCGTGGGCCCGTACGGACCGCATCTCGGAGGCCTGGAGCGCCGCCTCGGCGCCCAGCGTGCAGGCCTGCTCCAGTTCGCCCAGGCCCAGCCGCGCGGTCGCCAGCACCACCCGGCAGAAGAGCCGGCTGCGGGCGAAGCCGGCCGCGCGCAGCTGGAGGGAGCGTTCGGCGTGCTGGGAGGCCGCGCGGTACTGCTGGAGATCGCGGTGGCAGTGCGCCAGCTCGTCGGCGAGCTGCGCCTCGTCGAAGAAGCGCGCCCAGTACGGGGTGTCGTCACCGGGGCGGACGGTCTCCAGCGCCCGTTCGGCGCGGGCCAGCGCCGCCGTGCAGGCCCGGACCTCGCCCAGGACGCCGTGGCCGCGCGCCTCCGCGGAGTGCAGCAGCGCCTGCACGGCGGGCGGCGCGCTGCTGCCGATGCCCTGCTGGGCGACCCGCGCCAGCTGCACGGCTTCCCTGCCGTGCCCCAGGTAGACGGCCTGCCTGCTCATCGTCACCAGGACGTAGGACCCGTACGCCCGGTCCCCGGCGGCCTGGGCCAGCCGCAGCGCCTGGACGAAGTACCGCTGGGCCAGCCCGTGGGCGGCGATGTCGTACGAGGTCCAGCCCGCCAGCCGGGTCAGATCGGCGGCGGCCGCGAAGAGCCGGCGGCCGGTGGCCTCCCCGTAGCTGCCGCGGAGCATCGGCTCGGCCTCGTGTTCCAGATAGCGCACCAGGGCCTGCCGGGCGTGACCGCCGCCGTAGGCGTGGTCCAGCGCCCGGAACAGCTCGCCGACCGAGCGCAGCGCCGCGATGTCGCCGGAGGTGACCTTGGAGCCCTGGGTGCGGTCGACCCGGTCGGTGCGGCGCTGCCGGGGCACCGTGACCCGGCTCTGGGCGGGTACCCGGCCCGCCCCGTCGCCATTGGTCTCGCCGCGGGCGACGCGTTCGTCGGCGCGTCCGATCAGCCAGTCCCGGCTGGGCACCACGAGCCCGGCCGGGGTGAAGGCGATCTTGCGGAGCTCGGCGTGGCTGCCGGAGTCCTTGCGCCACAGGCCGCTGACGATGTCCACCGCCTCGCTGGGGCTCGCGGCGAATTCCAGTCCGGCGTACACCGGCGCACAGGCGTCCAGGCCCAGGTCCTGGGCGGACAGCCGGCGCCCCAGCCTGCGGGTGAACACCTCCGCGATCAGAGCGGGGGTGGTGCCCCTGGGTTGCTGGCCGCGCAGCCAGCGGGTCACCGATGTCTTGTCGTAGCGGAGGTCGAGGCCGTGCTCGATGCCGAGCTGATCAACCCGTCTGGCCAGCCCGGCATTGGAGAATCCCGCCTCGGCGATGAGCGCGGCGAGCTGGCGGTTGGGCGTGTGGTGCGGGGGTCGTTCCGTCATCAGCTTTACCGGTCTCCTGCCTTCCGGGCCGCTGCCGGGTTCGGCGGACCCTGTCCGGCATGCTCATCGCCCTTGTGGAACGGCGTGAATGTAACGGCCTTCGGCGGCATATTCGCCGCCTGCTCCCCGCGTTCATCCGATCGTGTGAGCAGGGACGGAAGGGCGGACACCAGCCGCCTGCCGGGCCCGGAGACGGCGGCCGTACAGTGGCATGGGCGCGAAGTGGCATCAACGTTGCAGCAAAGTGCAACAAAGGTTCGAAGAGGAGCTGCCGTGACTGCGATCTCTCGGGGGGAGACCCCCGTACCCGAGGGGCTGCGCTTTGTGCATCTGGGCTTCGGCGCCGACGCCGTGGAGTACGAAACGGCGTGGCAGGAGCAGCGCCGGGTGCACGCCGCCCGGTTCGCCGACGAGCTGCCCGACACCTGTCTGCTGCTGGAGCACCAGGCCGTCTACACCGCGGGACGCCGTACGTCCGACGACGAGCGCCCGCTGGACGGGACCCCGGTCGTCGACGTGGACCGCGGCGGGAAGATCACCTGGCACGGGCCCGGCCAGCTGGTGGGCTACCCCATCCAGAAACTGCCGCGCCCGGTTGACGTCGTGGCGCATGTCCGCCGTCTCGAAGACGCGCTGATCCGGGTCTGCGCCGAGTTCGGCGTGGAGGGCACCCGGGTCGAGGGCCGCAGCGGGGTGTGGGTCCTGGGAGACACCGTCGGCACGGCCGAGGAGCGGGCGGCCCTGGGCGGGCTGAACCTCGACTTCGACCCGCGGGTGACGGACGAGCTGTTCGACCCGCGGCTGAACGGTCCGGAATACGCGCCGTCCAACGCCGGCCAGCGCCGCGAGGACCGCAAGCTCGCCGCGATCGGCATCCGCGTCGCCAAGGGCGTCACGATGCACGGCTTCGCACTGAACGTGAACCCGGACAACACCTCGTTCGACAAGATCGTGCCGTGCGGCATCCGTGACGCCGGCGTCGCCTCGCTGGCCAACGAGCTGGGCCGCGAGATCACCATCGCCGAGGTACTGCCCGTCGTCGAGAAGCGTCTGCGGGACGTCCTGGAGGGGGCCGAACTGCTCCCCCGCGCGGTCTGACCGGACGGTGTCGCCGGCCATGCACCCGGGACGGACCGCCGCCCGGCCCGGACACCCCGGAGACCGCCGGGAATGCAACCCCGCCATAGGCGGTTGCCCCGCACGTCAAGACGTGCGAATCAACGGGCGTACCCTGGTGTACGCCGAAGAAACGAAGTCGTAGGGAGCCGGTCGTGTCCGCAGTCGCACCCGACGGACGCAAGATGTTGCGCCTGGAGGTCCGGAACAGCCAGACCCCCATCGAGCGCAAGCCCGAGTGGATCAAGACCCGGGCGAAGATGGGTCCCGAGTACAACCACCTCCAGAGCCTGGTCAAGAGCGAGGGCCTGCACACGGTCTGCCAGGAGGCGGGCTGTCCCAACATCTATGAATGCTGGGAGGACCGCGAGGCGACCTTCCTCATCGGTGGCGACCAGTGCACCCGCCGCTGCGACTTCTGCCAGATCGACACCGGCAAGCCGCAGGAGCTGGACCGCGACGAGCCGCGCCGGGTCGCCGAGTCCGTGCAGACCATGGGCCTGAAGTACGCGACGATCACCGGCGTCGCCCGCGACGACCTGGAGGACGGCGGTGCCTGGCTGTACGCCGAGACCGTCCGGCAGATCCACGCGTCGATGCCCGACACCGGCGTCGAGCTGCTCATCCCGGACTTCAACGCGGTCCCCGAGCAGCTGGCCGAGGTCTTCTCCTCCCGCCCTGAGGTCCTCGCGCACAACGTCGAGACCGTCCCGCGGATCTTCAAGCGGATCCGCCCCGGCTTCCGCTACGAGCGCTCGCTCGAGGTGATCACCAAGGCCCGCGAGGCCGGTCTGGTCACCAAGTCCAACCTCATCCTGGGCATGGGCGAGGAGCGCGAGGAGATCAGCCAGGCGCTGCAGGACCTGCACGACGCGGGCTGTGAGCTCATCACGATCACCCAGTACCTGCGCCCCTCCGTGCGCCACCACCCGATCGAGCGCTGGGTCAAGCCCGCCGAGTTCGTGGAGCTCAAGGAGGAGGCCGACGAGATCGGCTACGCCGGCGTGATGTCCGGCCCGCTGGTCCGCTCCTCCTACCGCGCCGGCCGCCTTTACCAGCAGGCCGTCGCGCGGCGCGAGGTCGAGGCGTCCAGTCAGGCGGTTTGATTTCCCCGGCGCGCCATCTTGTGAAACGTGGCACATGCTGAGGACGCGGCCCGCACTCCCCCTGACGGGGGGCGTGGGGGCCGCGTCAACGTTTCATCGGTGTTTGACCGGCAGGTCATCCGTTGGTAACACCTTTCCGTGACGATGGATGCACGCACCGCTCCCGCACCTACTCCTGCTTCTCCGAACAGATCAGAGGGAGTCACCACCATGCAGGCCGCGCCGCTCCGCGCCAATCCCGCCCTCCCCATCCCCACGGTCACCGGTGCACTGCGCGCCGTCGAGGCCGTTCTGATGCGCGGCGGGCAGCGCACCGCCCGCCGTAACGCCTGGACATCGGTCCTGGAGGACCGCCGCCGCGCCAAGGACCGCCACGAGGCCGAGTACGTACTGGAGGCCGCGGCGACCGAGCGCCCGCACGCCACGTAAACTTCGCTGTATGGCGAGGAAGGCAAACTCAGACGGCGCTGCCGGCGCTGAGAACACCGGGCGGCTGAAGCAGATCGCCCAGACCTACAAGATGACCCGTCGGGTCGACTCCAAGGTCGGTCTAGTCGTCGCTGGTGTAGGCATCGTCGTATTCGGCGTTCTCCTTGCCATCGGCTTCGCGATCGGCCACCCCATCTACGCGGGAATCCTGGGCTTCGTCCTGGCCTTCCTCGCGATGGCGATCGTCTTCGGACGGCGCGCCGAGCGCGCTGCCTTCGGGCAGATGGAAGGCCAGCCCGGTGCGGCGGCCGCCGTGCTGGACAACGTCGGCCGCGGCTGGACGGTGACCCCCGCGGTGGCCATGAACCGCAGCCAGGACGTGGTCCACCGCGCCGTCGGCAAGGCCGGCATCGTGCTGGTCGGCGAGGGCAACCCGAACCGTCTCCGCGGTCTGCTGGCCGCCGAGAAGAAGCGGATGGCGCGCACCGTCGCCGACGCCCCGGTCCACGACATCGTCGTCGGCGACGGCGACGGCCAGGTGCCGCTCAAGAAGCTCCGGACGACGCTGCTGAAGCTGCCGCGGGTGCTGCCCGGCGCGCAGGTGACGGCCGTCAACGACCGGCTCAAGGCGCTGGGCGACCTGATGAGCAACATGCCGGTCCCGAAGGGCCCCATGCCGAAGGGCATGCGGATGCCCAAGGGCGGCGGCAAGACGCGCTGACCGTGCCGTCGGCCGCGCCTGCGCCCGGCCGACGGACCCGACACCCTGACCGAACGGCGACGCCCCGGGGCCTGTGGCTCCGGGGCGTTTTGTATGCCGGGGGGCGGGGGCGCGCCCGCGAGGGGAGGGCTGTCGCACCGCCTCTTCGCCCGCGCCCCCGCACCGTGGCACAGCTGCCGGGCCGGTACGGGCAGGACGAGCCCGGGTGCGCGCCGAATGCCCGGCGCACGGGCAAGGAGGATCCAGGAACCGGGCGACAAGCCCGACGTAGGGGGCGGGAGGCTCAGGGGCGGGAGGCCCGGGGAGCGGGAGGCTCAGGTACGGGCCGAAGGCTCGTCGTACGGGCTCAGATGCGGACCTGGACGGCGCGCGAGAGGCGGTCGTGCAGGCCCCGCCCGTCCCGGTCCCACACGACGGCCGGGATGACCAGGACGAGCAGCACCGTGCGGAGCACGACCCGCGGCAGCGAAATCCGGCCGCTGCCCTCGGCGACCACCCGCAGGCCCAGCAGCCGCTTGCCCGGCGTGAAGCCGACCGTGCCCACCGTCAGCACGCTGAGCACCGCGAAGACCAGCAGCGCCCAGTTGCTCGCCGACTGCGCCTTACCGCCGCTGAGCAGTCCGAACGCGATGAGCATGCACAGCGCCCAGTCGAGGAAGAGCGCGGCGAAGCGTCGCCCGGGGCGCGCGACCGAGCCCGGCCCCGTCTCCGGCAGTCCGAGCTGCTGCCCGCGGTATCCGAACTCGACACCCATGTCCTCGGCTGCCGCGCGGGGCCCGGAGATCCACGATCCGATTGCTTGCCTGTTGTCCACCCGACCACGGTACTGCGACCGCATACGTTCGATTCCCGGAGGGCCGGAAACGGCGGGATCCGAGGCCGTACGAGGCGGGCGCGGGAACCGGCCGGGAGCGCCGGGACGACTCGGCACACCCCCGCAGAAGACGGCAGCTCAGCAGGTCTGCAACGCCCTTCCGTGGCGCACACTGGGGAGGAAGGGCGGCCGCGCGCCGGTTAACCTCGGCGAAACAAATGGGTCATGCTTGGGAAATCCCGCCTGCCTATGGTCGGGCAACGCGCCACCGCACATGGTCGCGTTCCGAGTAGCAATCCCGCGTCCGCCGACCGGTGACCGGGCTAGGAGGAGTTGGATGTTCCAGAACGCCGACGAGGCCAAGAAGTTCATCGCGGACGAGGACGTGAAGTTCGTCGACGTCAGGTTCTGCGACCTGCCCGGTGTGATGCAGCACTTCACGATCCCGGCAAAGGCGTTCGACCCGGCCGAGGAACTCGCCTTCGACGGCTCCTCGATCCGCGGCTTCCAGGCCATTCACGAGTCCGACATGGCGCTGCGCGCCGACCTGTCGACGGCTCGCGTGGACCCGTTCCGCCGCGACAAGACCGTCAACATCAACTTCTTCATCCACGACCCGATCACCGGCGAGCAGTACAGCCGCGACCCGCGCAACATCGCCAAGAAGGCCGAGGCCTACCTCGCCTCGACCGGCATCGCGGACACCGCGTTCTTCGGCCCCGAGGCCGAGTTCTACGTCTTCGACAGCGTGCGCTTCGAGACCAGCGCGAACCAGTCCTTCTACCACATCGACTCCGAGGCGGGCGCCTGGAACACCGGGTCGGAGGAGAACAACCGCGGCTACAAGGTTCGCTACAAGGGCGGCTACTTCCCGGCCCCGCCGGTCGACCACTTCGCCGACCTGCGCGCCGAGATCTCCCTGGAGCTGGACGCGGCCGGCCTGCAGGTCGAGCGCCAGCACCACGAGGTCGGCACCGCCGGCCAGGCCGAGATCAACTACAAGTTCAACACGCTGCTCGCCGCCGCCGACGACCTGATGCTCTTCAAGTACATCGTGAAGAACGTCGCCTGGCGCAACGGCAAGACCGCGACCTTCATGCCCAAGCCGATCTTCGGTGACAACGGCTCCGGCATGCACGTCCACCAGTCGCTGTGGCAGGGCGGCAACCCGCTCTTCTACGACGAGCAGGGCTACGCGGGCCTCTCGGACACCGCCCGCTACTACATCGGCGGCATCCTCAAGCACGCCCCGTCGCTGCTGGCCTTCACCAACCCGACGGTGAACTCCTACCACCGCCTGGTCCCCGGCTTCGAGGCCCCGGTCAACCTGGTCTACTCGCAGCGCAACCGCTCCGCGGCCATGCGTATCCCGATCACGGGCTCGAACCCCAAGGCCAAGCGCGTCGAGTTCCGCGCGCCGGACCCGTCCTCGAACCCGTACCTCGCCTTCTCCGCCCTCCTCCTCGCGGGCCTGGACGGCGTCAAGAACAAGATCGAGCCGGCCGAGCCGATCGACAAGGACCTCTACGAGCTCGCCCCCGAGGAGCACGCGGGCGTCCCCCAGGTCCCGACCTCCCTCCCGGCCGTCCTCGACGCCCTTGAGGCCGACAACGAGTACCTCCAGCAGGGCGGCGTCTTCACCTCCGACCTGATCGAGACCTGGATCGACTACAAGCGCACGAGCGAGATCGCCCCGATCCAGCTGCGGCCGCACCCGCACGAGTTCGAGCTGTACTTCGACATCTAAGAACGCCACAGGTCGGAGCGGTTCTCCGCTCGCTGGGACGTCTTTGGGCCGTCGGCCGTGTCCTTCCCTTCGGAAGGCGCGGCCGACGGCCTTTTCGTGGTGGCGGTGTTTGTGTCAGAGGGAGATCGTGGTCTCCCTCCGGAACGCTGCAGGCGGCGTGAGCGGCCGGCGGCGCGCGGTGAGGGCGGCGGATCGTGTCTCAGTCTTCGACGCCGTGAGCGGGGAAGTCCGCAAAGGTGGTGGCCTGGGGATGGGACCGGACCCATTCACGGAGACCGGGCCCGATGGGGCCATAGATCTCTGCGGAGACCATCTCCGCGCACCGGCCCACACGTGCCAGCAGTTCTGCCCCACGTTCGTTGTGTTCCAGGGCCGCAGTTTCATCGGTGTACTCCTCCAGCACCAGGTAGCTGCCGGCACCGGCCGAGAACCACCGGTAGTTGTGGGTGCCGGGTTCCTCGCTCGCCTGCTTGCGCAGGGCGAGCGCCAACTCCTCGAATTCGGCCCGTCGTTGGTCATGGACATCGAATCGCGCGCGCACAAAGATCGTCATGCCCGCAGTAGAGCAGATCGGTGCCCACGGCCGGGGTGACTTCGTCGCCCGTCGCTCACCCCTCATGAGGTGCCGGCGTGACCGGCCGCTCCCCCGCTGTCTCGCTCAGCGCTCCGATCCCCCCGTTCCGAGGCAGACTGGCGGTATGCCTGAATTGCCGGAGGTCGAGTCCCTGTCGCGGTTTTTGGCCGAGCGGCTGGTCGGTCGTTGCGTGGGGCGGGTGTATCCGGTGGCCGTGCATGCGCTCAAGACCTATGACCCGCCCCTTACCGCGCTGGAGGGCCGGACGTTCGATGAGGTGACCCGGCACGGGAAGTTTCTCGATTTCCGGGTCGGGGAGCTGCATCTGGTCATCCACCTGGCCAGGGCGGGGTGGGTGCGGTGGAGCGAGAAGCTGCCGGTGGCGCCGCCGCGGCCCGGGAAGGGGCCGTTGGCGCTTCGGGTGCGGCTGGTCGAGCCGGAGGGGGCCGGGTTCGATGTGACGGAGGCCGGCAGCCAGAAGCACCTTGCGGTCCATGTCGTACGGGATCCGGGTGAGGTGCCCGGTGTCGCGCGGCTCGGGCCCGATCCGCTCGCCGAGGGGTTCAGCCCGGCGGCCTTCGCCGGGCTGCTGGCGGGGGAAAGCCGGCAGATCAAGGGGGTGCTGCGGGACCAGAGCGTGCTTGCCGGGATCGGGAACGCCTACTCGGACGAGATTCTGCATGCGGCGCGGATGTCGCCGTTCAAGCTCGCCGCCAAGCTCTCCGAGGAGGAGGTGGGCCGGATCTACGAGGCGATCGGTACGACGCTCGGCGAGGCGGTCGAACGGGCCCGTGGGATCGACCTGCGGAACCTCAAGGCGGAGAAGAAGAGCGGGCTGCGGGTCCACGGGCGGAAGGGGGAGCCCTGTCCGGTGTGCGGGGACACGATCCGCGAGGTGTCCTTCAGCGATTCGTCGATGCAGTACTGCCCGACCTGTCAGACCGGGGGCAGGATTCTTGCGGATCGGCGGATGTCCCGGCTGCTGAAGTAGGCGGCACCGAAGAGCCGCCACCCGGTGCGGGGTGGCGGCCCTTCGGCTCGGTGCCTGGTGGGAACCGCGTCGCGGTCAGGCCCCGGACTGCCCCGGCGCCAGCAGCTCCCGCAGTTCGGCCACCGCCTCCCGGAGCCGGTCGGCGAAGGTGTGCATCGGGGCGGCCACGGACTGCGGGGTGCTCAGGTAGAGGTGGAAGCGGTCGGGCAGCAGGACGTAGGCGACGCCGATACAGCGGCTGCTGGTGGAGCCGAAGCCGAAGTACTGGATGTTGGCGGACGGCGCGGAGCTGGTGCTCAGGTAGTCGTCGCGCATGGTCAGCCAGCCGGGCGTCCGGTAGAGGGCGGGTTGCTCGGTCACCCCGAGCTCCGTTCCGCGGCGGCGCTGGATCAGTTCCAGCTCCCACAGGTGCTGCTCGGGCGCGTCGCCGGCCTGGCACTCCTTTGCGCGTGCCACATGCTTCCCGGCGGCGGCCCGGAACGCGGCCCGGCGGGTGTCCGCGTCGGCTGCCGGGTCCTCCATCGTGGCGACGAACTCCTGGATCTCCGGGGTGACCACACGCATCGCCTCGGTGCGGCCGAGCCGCCACTGACGGGTGGCGATCGACTCGTAGGTGGCGCCCAGGCGCCCCTTGGCGCGCTGGTGGGCGAGCTGGTAGGCGAGCTGGACGAAGGCGTCCGGCGAGGAGCCCAGCGCCTTGGCGGTGTTGCTGCCGAAGTCGTCGAAGGAGACGGTCCGGGTCGCGGTGCTCTCCCCGTACGCCGCGAACGCCTCGGCGGCGGAGCGCACCCGGTCCCGGAGGGCGTCGTCCAGCTCGAAGACGACCGGTTCCAGGGACGGGAGGCCCTGGGAGCGGGCTCCGGAGCGGCGGGAGTGTTCCTCGGCGGTGGCGCTGAGCAGGGCGTCGGTGAAGCTGAGGATGGTGGTGCCGTCGAGCTCGCAGTGCTCCACATTGATGCCCGCCCGGCCGTCCGCGAAGACGATCAGGGACACGGCCTTGTCGAACCAGCGGTTGCCGCGGTCGCCGTGGAGCAGCTGGTCGCAGGCCTGCTGGATGTCCGCGGGGGCGAAGTCCTCCAGGCAGACGCAGAACAGTGCGGTCTCGATGTCGTCCAGGGCGTCCGCGTTGCGGGGATGGCAGGCGCGCAGGGTCTCGCGGGCGGCGGCCCACTCCGCGCGCGCCATGGTGGTGAGGTGGCCCACCGAGGTGTCCGCGGGAGCCGGTTCGGCGCCGGCCTTCTGCACGGCGCGCAGCCCCGCTTCGAGGTCGTCCAGGCTGTGCGGGACACCGTCCGCGCCGAGCACATCGAGCCGGAACATGCTGCCGCGGAAGAACACCACGATGTGCCGTGCCCGGGACGGGCCCGGCCAGGCGTCGGTGTACGGGCTGCGGACGGTGTCCTGCTCCGCCCCGGGGATCCGGGTGGCGGAGAAGAGGAACTTGTTCTGCACCATGGACTGGGGCGCGCCGCGCTGCACCACCGGCGGGATGAGCTCCTGATCGAGCTGCCTCTTGTAATCGACGGCTCCGGCGATGAGCCCGGCGGCCCGCTCCACCTGCGACTGCGGCTGCTGCGGCGGGGCGTCCTGGAACAGGAAGAAGAAGTTGGCGTTGAGCGCGATCCGGTCGCGGCGGCCCAGGTAGCGGCACGGCCAGAAGGTGTCCAGCCAGCTGTGGACTCCCTCGGTGGCGTCGTACTCCTCCAGCGCCGCCTGCAGCGCCCGGCCGGGGCCGCCGGGGCGGAGGAAGGCGGTCACCTCCGCCTCGGTCGCCGCCAGCTCGTCGGCGGTCAGCAGCGGCGCGCACCAGGCGAGGAACCGCTCACAGCTCGCCTCCAGCGTGGGCAGCGGCACCCGCGGGAGGCTGTCCTCCTGGGAGAAGGTCGTCATGACTGCTGCCCTTTCCTGACGGGTATTCAATTCTGCTCTCTCGATTCCGGTCGTGGGGACCTGTGATGTCACTCGTCCATGGTCGCGCCGTCACCCACCGTGCCCGTCCATGTGAGGAACGCGGCGCGGGCGGCGGCGCACGGCGCCGGCGTGTCCGGCTGCTAGTCCAGCAGCCGGTCGCCCCGTACGGCCCGGCCCTCGGCCGCCACATGCTCGGGCAGTACCCGGCCGAAGAGCTGCCGGGTCCGCGCCACGCTCCCGATGACACCGGGGCGCTCGCTGTAGGCGAAGATCGCGGAGTGGCGCGCGAGTGCGCCGCGCACCGGGCTCACCCGGTGGAGCGAGTAGCGGCCCTTGAACAACTGCAGATCACCGGGGTGCAGGGGGAGGCGCCGGGTCAGCCGCTCACCCCGGCCGTCGAGGACGTCGCGTACGTCGTCGAAGTTCTCGTCCTGCGCGGACCTGATGTTCGGGCAGTACTCGAAGACGCCGCCGTCCTGTGCCTGGCGGGTGAGCAGGCTCACCGTGAACTCGTTGGTGTCGAAGTGCCAGGGGTGCTCCATGCCCGGCGCGACGACGTTGAGGACCAGCCCGGAGAGCGGGTCCGCCAGCTCGTGCAGCTGCGGCAGTCCGAAACAGCGGGCGATGAAGTCCTGGAACGCCGGGTGGGAGTAGAGCCGGCTGATCAGGGAGCCGGCGGGGACGCGGTCCCGCGCGACGAACGCATTGCCCCGCTGGAAGGTCCGCCGCCCGGGGTGGTCCGCCGGCAGCTCGGAGTCCACCGCGATGTTGTAGACGTTGACGGTCTCGACGTCGAAGTGCGCCTGGGGGGCGAGGGCGGCGCACTCCTGTTCCAGCACCTCGCGGAGCGACGGACGGATGAAGTCCGGCAGCACGGTGCAGCCGAGTGCCGAGAGTTCGCGCCGGGCACGGGACAGCACAGCCCGCCCCTCGGCACTGTCGAGCTGCGACAGGGGATACCGGGCGGTGTCGACCACCTGGTCGAGCGTGACGGCTTGCAAAGTGCTCATTCGACCCTCTCCACGTATGGGCAGACCGTCCCGAGCCGGATGCCCGCCGCCGGCCCGCGGCCTCGCCCCGGCCGCCCCCACCAGGCGACCCGTGCGGTCCGCGTGCCGTCCGGCCCGCACCTTCGGCTCTTCGGCAACTCCATTGAGGAGTAGCACAGTTGAAGTTCCCACAGCGCCCCCGCGTTGTCTGTGATACGTCACACTGCGCCGACCGGCAGATGCGCGCGGTGAGGAGTGCGGCGGGGAGAGGGCGCCCGGGGGCCGGGGTCGCCTGCATCACGTTTTATGCAACTTGTTGCATAAGACTCTTCGGCTGGTCTACAACTGCTGTGACGACCACCGCGCCAGGAGGCCCCATGAGTCAGTACCCGCACCTGATGAGCCCGCTCGACCTCGGGTTCACGACCCTTCCCAACCGGGTGCTGATGGGGTCGATGCACATCGGCCTGGAGGAGGCCGAGAACGGCTTCGAGCGGATGGCCGCGTTCTACGCCGCCCGTGCGCGCGGCGGCGTCGGCCTGATGGTGACCGGCGGAATCGCGCCGAACGAGGCGGGACGGCCGTACGACGGCGGGGCCAAGCTCACCACCGAGGCGGAGGCGGCGCAGCACCGGAGCGTGACCGGTGCCGTGCATGCCGCGGGCGGCCGGATCGCGATGCAGATCCTGCACTTCGGGCGGTACGCGTACCACGCCGACCTGGTCGCGCCGAGTGCGATCCAGGCGCCCATCAGCCCCTTTCCGCCGCATGCGCTCACCGACGACGAGGTCGAGCAGACCATCGAGGACTATGTGCGGGCGGCGGAGCTCGCCCAGTCCGCCGGGTACGACGGCGTCGAGATCATGGGCTCCGAGGGCTACTTGATCAACGAGTTCATCGTCGGCGCGACCAATCAGCGCACGGACCGGTGGGGCGGCTCGTACGAGAACCGGGTGCGCTTCCCGCTGGAGATCGTCCGCCGTACCCGCGAGCGCGTCGGCACGGACTTCATCCTGATCTACCGGCTCTCGATGCTGGACCTCGTTCCGGGCGGTTCGACCCTGGAGGAGGTGGTGACGCTCGCCAAGGAGATCGAGGCGGCCGGCGCCACGATCATCAACACCGGTGTCGGGTGGCACGAGGCCCGCATCCCCACCATCGTGACCTCGGTGCCGCGCGGCGCCTACACCTGGGTGACCAAGCGGCTGATGGGCTCGGTCACCATCCCCCTGGTGACCAGCAATCGCATCAACACCCCTGAGGTGGCCGAGGAGTTGCTCGCCGACGGGCGCGCCGACATGGTGTCGCTGGCACGGCCCTTCCTCGCCGACCCGGACTTCGTCGCCAAGGCGGCGGACGGCCGGGCCGAGGAGATCAACACCTGCATCGGCTGCAACCAGGCCTGCCTCGACCACACCTTCAGCGGGAAGATCACGTCCTGTCTGGTCAATCCGCGGGCGTGCCACGAGACCGAGCTGATCCTCTCGCCCACCCGGCGGCGCAAGCAGCTCGCGGTGGTCGGCGCCGGGCCCGCCGGGCTCGCCTGTGCCGTGTCCGCCGCCGAGCGCGGCCATGACGTCACGCTGTTCGACGCCGCGGACGAGATCGGCGGACAGCTGAACCTCGCCAAGCGGGTCCCGGGCAAGGAGGAGTTCGAGGAGACGCTGCGCTACTACCGTACGCAGCTCGCGCGGCAGGGCGTGGAGGTCCGGCTGAACACCCCCGTGACGGCCGCGGACCTCGGTGCGTTCGACGAGATCGTGGTCGCCACCGGCGTCACACCGCGCACCCCGGAGATCGACGGCATCGACCACCCGAGCGTCGTCAGCTACCTCGATGTGCTGCGCGACGGTGCGCCGGTCGGCGAGCGGGTGGCGGTCATCGGGGCGGGCGGGATCGGCTTCGACATCGCGGAGTTCCTGACCGATGCCGGCGACGCGGCGAGCCAGGACCCGGAGACCTACTTCCGCTCCTGGGGCGTCGACACCGCGTACGGCGAGCGCGGCGGACTGCGGGCACCCGAGCGCCCCAAGGCCCCGCGGCAGGTGCATCTGCTGCAGCGCAAGGCGTCGAAGGTCGGCGCCGGCCTCGGCAAGACCACCGGCTGGATCCACCGGGCGGAAATGCGGCACCGGGGCGTGACGATGGTCGCCGGGGCGACGTACGAGCGGATCGACGACGAGGGCCTGCATGTCACCGTCGACGGTGCGGCCGGCACGCTGGCCGTGGACACCGTCGTGCTGTGCACCGGGCAGGAGCCGCGCCGGGACCTGTACGAGGAGCTGCGGGCCGAGGGGCGCGCCGTGCACCTCATCGGCGGTGCGGACGTCGCCGCCGAGCTGGACGCCAAGCGCGCCATCCAGCAGGGGACGGAGCTGGCGGCGGCCCTGTGACCTGCCGCCGGCTGCCTAGGATTCCCCCATGTCACTCCCGCATGCGATCCTCACCGCCCTGCTAGAGAAGCCGTCGTCGGGGCTGGCGCTGACCCGCAGGTTCGACCGGTCGATCGGCTACTTCTGGTCGTCCACCCATCAGCAGATCTATCGCGAGCTGGGGAAGCTGGAGCAGTCCGGGTTCATCCGGGCGCTGCCGAGCGAGCAGCCGTCCCGCGGGCAGAAGAAGGAGTTCGAGGTGCTGCCCGCGGGGCGGAGCGAGCTGACCCGCTGGGCCTCCGCCGAGCAGGAGTCCAAGCCCATCCGGGACGCGCTGCTGCTGCGGATGCGGGCGTCGGCGGTGGTGGGGCGGGTCGGGCTCGACGAGGAGCTGCGGCGGCATCTGACGCTGCACCGGCGGCAGCTGGCGGAGTACCAGGAGATCGAGGGCCGCGATTTCGGGGCCGCGGCGGATCCGGAGGACCGGCTGCGACGGCTCGTGCTGCGGGCCGGGATCGGTCTGGAGACGTTCTGGGTGGAGTGGCTGGAGGAGGCGCTGGCGGAGGTGGCGGACATGGATGCCGCCGCGGAGGACCGGCGGGAGGGGCCGGGGGACGGCCCGGGTGAGTGAGCCCGTCCCGGCACGGCGTGGGGCGGCCGGCTCCGGGGAAGTCCCGGGGCCGGCCGCCCTGTTGGTGTGCCGGGGAGCCGTCAGCAGTGGTCGTAGATGAGGGCGCGCACCAGGCGGCAGGTCGTGTCGGACGGGGCGTGGACCCCTATGTCGGCCGCGGTGCTGCGGATTTTGCGGTTGTGGGCCTGCTCGGGGCGGTAGACGCCGGTGTCGAGCAGGGCTATGGCCAGCCGCATGGCCTTCAGGCGGCGGTTGTGCGATTCGTACCGCTCGCGCGGCCATCCGCCGGGCAGCGGCTTCTTGGGCAGCGGGTGGGCCGGGAGAGGCTTCGTGATGAGTGTGGCAGCGGCCATCGGCGACCTCCTGGAGCGTGGATGAACCCTCACTGACTGGTTCCCATTCTACTGCCGACCACTGACAAAAGCCCCTGGCCAGAGGGGATTTGGCGCCCGGAGAAGGGCCTTGGGGAGAGCTCCGGGTCAGGCCGTCGCGGCCCTGGCGCGCAACCTGGATTTGTCCGGCTTGCCCACGGGGGTGAGCGGGATGGCGTCGAGCATGTGGACGACGGCCGGGGCGTACAGGGCGCCCGCGCGCTCGGTGACGAAGGCGCGGAGGGCGGCGGTGTCCACACGGTGGCCCGGAGCGAGGACGACCGCGGCATGCACCTCCTCGGCCTCGTCCGCCCCGCGCACCCCGTAGACGGCGCAGTCGGCGACCGCCGGATGGGTGTGCAGCAGGTCCTCGACATCCGCCGGGTGGACATGCCCGCCCACGACGATGATCAGGTCCTTGACCCGGTCGACGAGGTAGAGCCGGCCCTCGTCGTCCAGCACACCCACGTCGCCGGTGTGCAGCCAGCCGTCGTCGTCCAGCACCTGCGCGGTCAGCTCGGGCTGCTTCCAGTACCCGGTCATCACGCCGGCGGAGCGCACAAGGATCTCGCCCGGCTCCCCCACCGGCAGATCGCGCCCGTCCGCGTCACGGACGGCGAGCGTCACGCCGGGCAGTGCGCGGCCGACGGTGATCCGTCCGCCGGGTCCGGTGCGGAGGTGGTCCGCCGGCCGGGCCTGGGTGATCGACATGGCCTCGGCCTGGCCGTACAGCCCGAACAGGACCGGGCCGAAGACCTCGGCGGCCCGCGCCAGTCGCGAGGGGGAGGCCGCACAGCCGCCGTAGGAGATACGGGTGAGGGAGCTGAGGTCGGTGGTGGGGAGGGTGGGGTCGTCGAGGAGCCGGTAGAGGAGTGGGGGCAGCAGCCAGAGGTGGGTGATGCGGTCGCGGGCGACGGCGGCGAGTACGGCGGCGGGGTCGAAGGCGCGGTGCAGGACGACGGTGCCGCCGGCCGCGAGCGTGACATCGGCCAGCACACCCGCGAGGTGGGCGAGCGGGGTGCAGGCCAGGAAGCGGGGCGGATCGCCGGCGGCTTCCATGCGCTGGTGGAGCACCATCCCGGCGTACGGGGCGTGTGCCATCCGGACGCCCTTGGGGATGCCGGTCGTGCCACCGGTGTGCCGGAGGCACCAGTCGTCCTCGGGGCGGGCGGCGCTCGGCACCTCTGGGGTGACGGGGAGTGCGGCACAGGCGGCGAGCAGGTCGGCGCCCAGATCGGCGGCCGCAGCCCCGCTCCCCAGGGTCATCACCTCGGGGGCCGGGCCCCGGGTGTGGTGGAGCAGCGCCCGTGCGGTGTCGTGGAGGGCCGGGTCGACCAGGAGCAGGGCGGCCTCCGCGCTCGTGGCGATCCGGGCCAGGGTCTCGGCGGCCATACCGTCGTAGAGGAAGACCACACGGGCGCCGAGGAGGCCCACTGCGTAGCGTGCGGCGAGCACCTCGGGGCGGTTGCCGCTGAGGAGGCAGACGGTGCGGCCGCGGCCGATGCCGCGGCCGGCGAGCACCGCCGCCATGCGGTGGACGGTGGCGTGCAGGGCACCGGCGGTGATCTCCTCGCCGCCCTCCCCCACGGTCACCGCGGTGCGGGACGGGTCACGGGCGAGGGCGGCGAGGAGGGCGTCGGCATAGCTGGTGAAGCCGGTGGCGGGCGTCATGGCGGTGGGGTCCCTTGGTCCGGTGACAAGGCGGGTGACCACGCGGGTCACGGCCATGACGCTACGGACGTTCGCTCATGCCCTCCACGACCAATATCGCCATGTGGTCATGACCCGTGAGGCATGAGAGGGGGGAGCGATTCCTCCGCCGCCGCGAGGATTTCGGTGACCCGGAGGCCGAAGTGGACGTCGCAGGCGTTGGGCAGACCGGCCCCGGCGGCGGCGAGCAGGGCGTCGACGGCGCGGTGGTAGGCCACTTCGGGGCCGTCCTGGCGACGGGGCAGGGAGGTGATGCCCGCGGTGCCGCGGAGGGTGACCTCGACGCCGGACGCCGCGGCGGGCGCGGTCAGACCGAGCGTCGCCGAGCCGGCCGCCCCACTGCTGTGACGCATCGTCAGCAACACGGCATCGGCCGGGCCCCGGACCGCGGTGACCGCTTCCGCATCGCCGAGGACCGGCAGGAGCACCGACAGCGCATGCGGGCCGACGTCCCACAGGCCGCCCTTCTCGCGGCGCCAGGGCGAATCGGCGTACGGGCTGGCGCTGTCCTCGGCGAAGACCGAGCCGAGCCAGTCGGCATGGGCGGTGAACCAGCCGCCGACCGCGGCCTGGGCGGCGATCCACTCCCCTTCCTGCTCCCCGAAGCGCGCCGTGAAGAACACCACCGAGGCGATGCCCGCCCGGTCGGCGGCCGTGGCGACGGCGCGGGCCTCGGGCACGGAGGTGGCCACCGGCTTGTCCAGGAGGAGATGGCAGCCGGCCTCGGCGGCGCGGACCGCCAACGGGGCCTGGACGGACGGCGGCAGGGCGATCGCGACGGCGTCGCAGGCCTCGAACAGCTCGTCGGGGGACTCGTACGGGCGGGTGCGGTGGGCCTGGGCCAGCGCGGCGGCGGCCTCCGCTCTGCGCCCCCAGATGCCGGTGAACTCGACGCCGGGGTGGGCGGCGAGGGCGGGGGCATGGACGCGCCGCGCCCAGGGTCCGGTGCCGAGGAGTCCGATGCGCGGGGTCGTCATGGGGCCAGTGTCTCGCGCAGCGCGGACCGGAGCGCGGATTGGGCTCCGCCGGCGCCGCGAGCCGAGGGGACGGTGGCCCGTCGCCCACGCCCTCGGCCGGGGTGCCGGCGCCGAGCCCGCCCCACGCCGTAATCCGTATGCCCCGCCCGCCCGGCCGGTGTTACGTTGCACCGGCCGGCCGCGGGACTCCGGTGCGACTTCCGGACCTGCTCTGCAAAGCAACGATTCGCTGCTCGTGCCCCCACTCCCCGGCCGGCATCCGACTACGGGGGAGAGGGCGTGGACAGCTCAGCGGACCGGGTGGCGGCCGAGGACGTGCTGCTGTTCGTCAATGCCGCCATCACCTCCACCGGGCAGCACGAGTTCCACTCCGGCGCCTATGAGCAGCGGATGTCGCTGGACTTCCTGCACGACTATGTGCGGGTCAACTACCGCCCGCTGTACGCCGCTTCGCTCGCCCTGGACATCAACGACCACAATGCGGCGCTGATCGTGCGCCGGCTCCTGGAGACGGCGCGGGAGGCGACGACGGAGGAGCGGCATGTCGAGGGGCGGCTGATCGCGGCCCGGCTGGCGCGGCTGCCGGCGCCGCGCGTCTACCGCCTGTTCCGTGCGCTGCGCGCCGCCAAGGTCAACAACCGCCGTACCCGCGCCGTCATGCGCGACTGGCTCGCCGCGCGCCCGGATCCTGCGCTGGACGCGGTGAAGTACCGGAGCGGCCTCAAGTGCGCGCTGCGGCATGCGCATCTGCCGCCGCCCGGTGGGCGCGGAGGTGACGGCGAGCTGAGTGACTTCCTGTTCGCGCCGGGCCGGCGCAAGCAGTACGCCACCCCGCTGCTGGACTCCTGGCGGCGGGCGCACTACCAGCAGAAGGCCCTGTACGAGCTGCCGTTCACCGTCGCCGAGGGGTTCGCCGCGGCGCACCGCATCGACCGCCGCGTCTTCCTGGAGCGGATCGCGCCGCGGATGACGCGGCTGGAGCGGCTGCGGGTGCAGGCGTCGGCCCGCAGCCGCGGTGCCGACGTGGCCGCCGACCTGTCCCGGATGCCGCTGACCCGGCTCGCCGCGTACGTCCTGGGGCTGCCGCTCGACGACCGCATCGCGCGCCGTGCCGAGCTGACCGGCGCGCTGCGGACCGCGGCGGGGCGTACGGCGGGCGCACAGGCCGGGACCTGGGGCCGGGTGGCCGCCGTACTGGACGACAGCTTCTCCACGACCGGTTCGCGGCAGAAGCGGCGCCGTCCGCTGGTGACCGCGCTGGCCTGCCACTTCCTGCTGGAGGCGCTCGCCGGGTCGTACCTTCCGCTGTGGACGTCGGGGCGGCAGGACGCGCTGCTCGCCTACCCCTACGGGGCGACGCCGCTGGGCATGCGGCTGCTGGACGCGCTGGAGTACGCACCGGAGCAGCTGGTGATCGTCTCGGACGGCTTCGACAACGCGCCGCCCGGCCTGGCCGGGGAGGTGCTCCGGGTGTGGCGGACGAGGCTCGATCCGCAGGGCCGTACCTCCGTCGTGCACCTCAACCCGGTCTACGACGCCGAGGACTTCGACGTCCGCAGGCTGGCCGCCCGGGTGCCGACCGCGGGGGTGCGCAACGCCGAGGATCTGCCGGCGCTGGTGCAGCTCGCACGGTTCGCGGAGGGGCGGACGGGCCCGGCCGAACTGCGGGCCCATCTGGACGACAGGGTGCGGCGGTTCCTGACCGCGGAAGCGGCGCCGGATGGGCCGGATGCGCCGGACGACGGGGAAGGAGGTGCGGGGTGAGCAGGCTGGATCTGGACGGGCTCAGCGCCCGTCCGCCGCAGCGATGGGGTGCGGTGCGGCTGGTGCCGCTGGTGCGCGCGGAGCCGATCTGCGAGCTGCGGCTGCACCGTGAGCTCTACCGGGACGGGCCGTGGACGGTACGGGCCGACCGGCGGACGTCCTACACCTCGTACATTCCGCATGGATATGTGGCGAACTGGACCAGCGACGGCACACCGGCGGCCTCGTACGGCTCGCAGTTGGGCGCGGAGCGCGGACCGGTGGTCTGTGCGCCGCTGCACTTTCCGCGCAAGCTCGTACAGAAGCGCGGCCGGCGCTCCCGGCCGGCCGGCGGCGCCTCGGGCGGGCTGCGGTTCCTGCCGCTCCACCTGGCGCTCGACGGCTATCTGGCGCTGCACTTCGGGGGGCCGCCGATCGTGTGGGAGGAGTGGACCCGGCGGGCGGTGCGCGACGGCCTCTCGCCGCGCGCGGAGCGGGCGTACCAGGGCGAGTCGGTGCCCGGCCTGGAGGATGCGCTGCGGGTCTTCGAGATCCATCCGGGACAGTGCGGGGTGATGGTGTACCTCGCCGACGCCCTCGCCGCCGCCTTCGTGGTGCCGCACCCGGACGACTACCGGGCGCTGCACGCCTCGCTGCTGCAGGACATGTACGGCGAGCTGATGTACCAGTACGGGCTCTATGGCGAACCGGTGGCGGAGTTCCCGGTCCGGCTCGCCGCGGAGTACCTCACCTCGCTCGCGGAGCTGCGCGCCGCCGCCGGGCGGCGGCAGCGGGAGTGGGAGGCACAGCATTCCGGTCTGATGGCGGCCGAGCTGCTCGACGAGTCCTACGACGTGCGGGAGGTGCACCGGATGGGACAGTTCCGGCTGTCCCGCTTCCTGCCGCCGTTCGCACTGCACCGCGTCCAGCACATCGGCGAGACGATCACGGACGGGAAGGGGCGGGTCGCCTACCTCAAGTCGTTCCGGCTCACGGACAAGCAGGTCCGCCGCGGCCATGTGCTGCACCGGCTCGCGTCGCACGACTGGCACCCCGGGCGCACCGCGGAGGCGATGGGGATCACCGCCGAGGAGCTGACGCACCGGATGGAGCACCTGGGGTTCGAGGGGCTGTTGAAGCGGCGTTCCTGAGGTCTGCGTCACATCGGAAAGACATGAAGACGGGCACATTCGGTGCAAGAATCCAAGGCCCGCAAGCGAGAAACCCTTGGGAACGACAGGGTGTCCGGCTACGTAACCTGTGGTTCACAAACGGGCAACGGACGAGAAACGGCGGGTTGCGAGAGTGCGGCGGTACGCCCGCACCCGTACCTGCCCCGAGCTCGAAGAGGACCCCGTGACCATCAAGGCCGAGTACATCTGGATCGACGGCACCCAGCCGACCGCCAAGCTCCGCTCCAAGACCAGGATTCTGACCGATGGCAGCACGCTGCCGCGGTGGGGCTTCGACGGTTCCAGCACCAGCCAGGCCGAAGGTCACTCCTCGGACCTCGTGCTGGAGCCGGTGTTCAGCTGCCCGGACCCGATCCGCGGTGGTGACCACCTGCTGGTGCTGTGCGAGGTGCTCCACACCGACCTCACCCCGCACCCCTCCAACACGCGTGCGCTGCTGCGCCCGGTGGCGGAGCGGTTCGCCGGCCAGGAGCCGATCTTCGGCATCGAGCAGGAGTACACCTTCCTCAAGGGCGAGCGTCCGCTCGGCTTCCCCGAGGGCGGCGGCTTCCCGGCCCCGCAGGGCGGCTACTACTGCGGCGTGGGCGCGGGCGAGATCTTCGGCCGGGAGATCGTCGAGAAGCACCTCGACCTGTGCCTGGCGGCCGGTCTCGGTCTGTCCGGCATCAACGCCGAGGTCATGCCCGGCCAGTGGGAGTTCCAGGTGGGCGCGCTGCCCGCGCTGGAGGTCTCGGACCACATGTGGGTGGCGCGCTGGCTGCTGCACCGGGTGGCGGAGGACTTCGGCGTCACCGCGTCGCTGGACGCCAAGCCGGCCCAGGGCGACTGGAACGGCGCGGGCGCGCACGCCAACTTCTCCACCCGCGCGATGCGGGAGGGGTACGACGCGATCATCACCGCCTGCGAGGCGCTGGGCCAGGGCGACAAGCCGCTGGAGCACGTCCGCCAGTACGGCACCGGCATCGAGGACCGGCTGACCGGCGCGCACGAGACCGCCCCCTGGGACGCCTACTCCTACGGCGCCTCCGACCGCGGCGCCTCGGTGCGTATCCCCTGGCAGGTCGAGGTCGAGAAGAAGGGCTACATCGAGGACCGGCGCCCGAACGCCAACGTCGACCCGTATGTGGTCACCCGGCTGATGGTGGACACCTGCTGCACGGAGCTGGCGCGGCGCGATCAGATCTGACGTCTCCGCGACCGTGTGCGAGGGGCCGGGCCGGTGCGGTCCGGCCCGTTCGTCTGCCCCGCGTCGTCTGCCGGGCAGGTCAGGGGCCGCTTGTCAGTGGTGGCTGGCACGCTGGGGGCATGCTTGAGATCAGCGTCAAGACCGAGTCCGGGCCGGACCGTTCACGCCCGGCCGAGGCCGAACTCGCCGGGCTGCTGCGGCGGATCGGCGCGGACGACGACCATTTCGTGGTCGTCGAGCGGTTCCCCGAAGCGGACCAGGTGTTCGTGCAGACCTGGCGGGACGGCGACGGGCCGTTCACGGTCGAGTACCGCGACGGCGGGCCGGAGCGGCACTTCCGCGCGGAGAGCGGCGATGCGGAGCGGGTCGTGGCGGTCTTCCTGGACTGGGCGCGCGGCGGGGAGGCCTGGCGTACGGCGCTCGACTGGCAGGGGGCGGATCTGTACTCGACGCCCGGCCTGGCTCCGGAGACCCGCGCGGCCGCCGAGGAGCAGGCTCGCAAGGGCATCCGCGCCGGTTTCCGGGGCTTCCATGAGGTCGCGCAGGGCGTCTGTGACTCCTTCGGCCCCGAGGACCCCTCGGTCTCGCTGGACGAGGCGCGGCGGATCGTCGGGGGCCTGTGGGAGGAGCGGCTCGCCGAGCAGGCCGAGTGGCCCGAGGTGACCGACGCCGACCGGGTGGCGCAGGCCTTCGACACGCTGAATGCCCAGGGGCTGACCGCCCGGATGAACTTCGGCTGTTGCAGCAACTGTGCGCTGGCCGAGATAGGAGCCGAACGCGCCGACGGGGACCGGGGCTTCGTCTTCTTCCACTACCAGGACACCGAGTCGGCCGCGGAAGGCCATGGGCTGTCGGTCCGCTACGGCGCCTATGCGGATACCGGCGAGGCCTCCGCGGAGGACCGCGCCGGGGTCGGGCGGGTGGTGGTGGCGGCGTTCGCCGGGGCGGGGCTGCCGGTGCAGTGGGACGGCGATCCGGACCGGGTCATCGAGGTCGCGGCGCCGGACTGGCGCAAGCGGCTGCCGAGGACGGCCTGAGGTGCCGGGCGTCGCGTCGCGGATGAGGCCCGGTGCTCTCGCGTCGCGTGCCGTACCGCGCGTCCCGGCAACTGCCGCACCCCGTGGCCTGACGGGCGCCGTCCCCTGGGTCGCGCCGCTGTATGTCGGCGCCGTACAACTCGGTGCGTACGCCACCGCGCGGCTGCCCGGCCACCGGCGCAGGGAACTGCTGCGTACGCACTCCACCAACGTCCGGAATCTGCGGGCCGGCAGGTGGCAGACCCTGGTCACCAGCGCGGTATTCGTCGAGGAACCGCTGCCGGTGCCGTACGGCGCCGCGCTGCTCGCCGCCCTCGGCACGGCCGAGGCGCGATGGGGCGCACGGCGTGCGGCAGGGGTGTTCGCGGCCGGTCACGTGGGGGCCAGCCTGCTGGTCTACGCGGCCTTGCGCGCGCGAATACCGGGAGGCACTCCCCCGGCCACCGCCGGAGTCTCCCCCGTCCACCCCCCTGAGACCACGGGAGAGGATCCGCTCGCTGAGGCCACGGGAGAGGATCCGCCGGACGACGCGACCGCACGGGCCATCGACGTCGGAGCCAGCTATGGCTTCAACGCAACGGTGGGCGCCCTCGCCGCGACCGTCCCGCACCGCGGCGCGCGGGCCGCGGCGACGGCCGGCCTGCTGGCACTGGGGATACGGCCGGTGCTGCGCCGCGGGCGGACGTTCACCGACGTCGGGCATCTGACGGCGCTCGCGCTCGGGGTGGCGATGGGGACGGGGATGCGGGCCGCAGCGGGACGACGAACGGGGCGGCGAACGGGGGCGAACCCGTGAAACGGGGCGTGAGCCGCACACACCGAAAAGCACACACATATCGAAAAGAGGGGGGACATGCAGCGCATAGCGGATTCCGGCCACTCCCCCCGCAGCCGTGCGCTCGCCAACTCCGCTGCGGAAAAGCGGAGTCGGGAACGGATCACCTCCGGCCCCGGCACCTGCACGGCTCGTACGCGGCGGAATCCCGTCGAAGGGCCTGCCGCACGAGGGACAGATCACCGGCCGTCTGGTTCAATAGGGCCATGGCCAGCCTCACCGACACCGCGACAGGTCGCAGCGACCTTGAGCCTTTCTGGCCGTCCCGGCAGGCGCACGCATTCGACCGTCTGTGTTGCCGCGCGCACTGAGCGCGGGCCCGCACACGCCTCACCGACGCCGCTGACCGGCGTTTTACGCCCTGCCCGCGCGCACGACGTCCCCGACGCCCCTCTGCGCGAAAGAGCTGACTTCTGATGACGAACCTCCGTACCCTGACTGCCGGTTCCGCGACGGCCCCCCTCCCCGGCCACCCCGCCCCGCACCCCCATCGCCACCGGCTGCGCGCCGTGGCGCCGGACGAGGCCCACCCGTCACCCGCCACCACCCCGGGCGGAGGCGCCGCGCCGCACGGTGTCCTCTCGGTCGCCGAGCTGCTGGACTCCGGCGCCACCTGGCTCCCGGCCCCGCAGCACAGCCTGCCCGCGCTGCCCGGCCGGCCGCCGATGGTCGGCTACCTCGTCCTCGTACCGGCCGAGCAGGCCGCGACCGCGCCGCCGGCCGTCGAGCCCGCGGTGAGCGCGCCGACCGGCGACGAGATCGTGCGGATCGACCCCGAACAGCGCACCGCGCAGGTCCAGGGCCGGCCGCTGGACCTGACGTACCTCGAATTCGAGCTGCTGGCCCATCTGGTCGCGCACCCGCACCGGGTGCACACCCGCGACCAGCTGGTGACGACGGTGTGGGGCTACGGGCACGTCGGCGACGGCCGTACGGTCGATGTCCATGTCGCCCGGCTGCGCCGCAAGTTGGGCGCCGCGCACCGGTCGTCGATCGTGACGGTGCGGCGGGTCGGCTACAAGTACGTGCCGAGCATCTGAGGCCGGGGCTCAGACGCCCTCCCGGCGAGGTCGCGGCCGGGCGGGGAGCCGCTTCCCCGCCCGGCCGGACAGTGTGCGCATCCGGGGCCCGCACCGCTTCGGTGTGCCCCGCTCCCCGTCCTCCGGTGCGCCCCGGCGGTGCAGCCGGCCCACACAGACCGCCACCACCAGTCCGGTCCCGGAGGCCAGCAGCATCCCCTTGGCCGGGGAATCGCCGAGCGCCGTGCCGCCCAGACCGCCGAGCGCCGCGCTGCCCACCGCCCAGATGCTCGCGCCCACCGCGTCCAGCACGACGAAGCGGCGCAGCGGGAAGCGGACGCTCCCGGTGGACAGAGCGGCAACCACCCGGCCGCCGGGCAGGAAACGGCCCGCGATGACGAGCAGGGCGGCATGCCGTTCGACCCGCGCCCGTGCCCTGGCGTGCCGGGCCCGGCCGCGCTCGCCCCGCAGCAACCGGGCGATCGCGCGTGGGCCCGCGTACCGCCCCACGGCGTAGCCGAGGCAGTCACCGGCCAGTGCCCCGGCCGCCGCAACGCCCGCCAGCAGGGCGAGCAGCGGCAGGTCGGGGCCGATGAGCACGGCGACCAGGACGACGGTGGTCTCGCTCGGCATGAACGGCAGCAGCGCGTCGAGGCCGGACACCAACAGGACGACCAGCCACAGCCAGGGCGAGCCCAGCATGCTCTGCAGGGGCTCGGTGAGCTGGTCCAGTTGCTCAAACATGGGCCGGGGTATCCGGCGCGGCAGGCCCCGGCACGGGAGAGCCCGCTACCGGAACCTCCGGTACCGGCCCGGCTGACAGGAGTGCGGCGCGCGCCGCCGCCTGCCGTACCAGCGCCCCCGCTTCCGGCCGGCCGCCCAGCACCGCGCGCGCCGCCAGCTCCGCCAGCTCCCGCCGGTCCAGGCATCCGTCCGACGCCGTCAGCGCCGGATGTGCCGTGACGCGTACGGTCAGCGCACGGGCGGCGAGCACCCTGCGCAGCGAGGCGGCAAAGGTGTCCTCGCCGCAGAACGCGGCCACCGTGCTCGGCCGGCCCTGCTGGGTGTAGCCGAGGGTCACCGGACGGACCGGCGCTCCCGCGTCGAGTGCGGCCTGGAAGGTGGCCCGGCGGAAGATGCCCCGGTCGGCGGTGCACCAGGTGGTGGCCTGCGGGAAGACCGCCACCGAGCGTCCGGAGCCGAGCAGTTCGGACACCTCCCGGACGGTCTCCCGCAGCCGCCGGGGGCTCGTACGGTCGATGAAGTGCGTACCGGCTCTGCGGGCCAGGCCGCCGACGACCGGCCAGCTGCCGACCTCACGCTTGGCGAGCAGGGTGACCGGTTCGACGGCGAGCAGGGCGAGGATGTCGAGCCACGAGATGTGGTTGACGACGATGAGGGTGCCGGGGCCGTCGCCCGCGGTGAGCGCGGCCGCGCCCTCGACGCGGACCCCGAGCGCATCGAGCAGCGCTCCGGCGTGGGCCCGCAGTCGTACCGGATCGGCCATCCGCTCGCCGTCCGTCAGCGCCCGCCGTACGGAGCGGGCGAATGCGGCACCGCGCCGGGCTATTCGGGTCGCGGGTACGCGCGGCAGGGCGTGGGTGGCGCAGTCCGGGGTGCAGTCGGACCAGACGTCCCAAGGGCCGTTCACCGCTCCCCCAGGAAGTAGCGCCGATAGCGGTCGCCCAGCCGTTCCATGTCCAGGACGACGAAGAAGTCGGCGACGTCGAACTCCGGGTCGTGGGCGGGCGCGCCGCAGATGAACGCGCCGATGCGCAGATAGCCGCGGAGCAGCGGCGGCAGCTGGGCGAGGCTGGGGCGGCCGGGGACGGGGACGGTGGCGTGCCAGGGGTGGTGCGGGGTGGCCTGCAGCTCGGGCGGGGCGGCGTAGCGGGCGCGGCCCAGTCCCCAGGCGTGGGCGGCGGCGGTGCCGCCGTCGGCGAGCGGGACGGAGGCGCAGCCGGCGAGGTAGCGGTGACCGGAGAGCAGGGTGTAGCGGGCGAGCGCGGCCCACATCTGGGTCATGACGGCGCCGCTGCGGTGGTCGGGGTGCACACAGGAGCGGCCGGCCTCGATGAGGGAGCCACGCAGCCCCTCCAGCGCGCCGAGGTCGAACTCGCCGTCGGAGTACAGCCGCGGGCTGCGGCCGGGCGGCAGCAGCCGGTAGGTGCCGACCACTTCTCCGGTGGCGGTGTGGGTGACGACGAGGTGGTCGGCGAGGTCGTCGACGGCGTCGATGTCGTGGCCGGCCAGCGGAGAGTGCAGGGTCGCGCCCATCTCGTCGGCGAAGACCTGGTGGCGCAGCCGCTGCGCGGCGCGGATCTGCTCGTGGGTGTCGGCGATCTCCGCGGTGTAACCGGGGTCGGCGGGGGCGGCTGCTGGTGCGGGGGCGGGAGCGGTGCGGGGGACGGCGGCGGACGCGGTCGATGCCATGCTCATGGGAGCCCTCCTTGGGGAGTGGGGAGGCTGTGCGAGTCGACGGGCGGTGAGACAGCGGGACCGGCGGGCCGCACGGAGCAGCCGGTGAGCTGCACCGCGGTGGTGCCGGGTACACCCCTGGGGTGCCGGGTGCAACCCGATGACCTGGCCCTTCTCTACTCCGCAGACTGTTCCCGGGCCCGACGGCCGGGCGCGTGAAGCCCAGGGAGCGAATGGATGAGGCTCCGCAGAACACTGGTCGCCGCGCTCCGGGGGGGCCGGGGCTCGCACCCGCCGGGGAGGCGGGCGGGTCGGGCTGTTCGGGCGCCGGTGCCGCTGACGTCGGTGCTGGTCGCGGGGAGGGGGCGGGCTGCCGCCGGTCCTTGCCTACTTGGACCGCGAACGGCCTACCGTTAGCGTGCCCCCCGCACGGGACTGTTGTTACCACCGAGCCGTGGGGGCACACGTGAGCCGACCGTCACGACGCGCACTGTTGGGAACTGCCGGAGCGATCAGTGCCGGGGCGGCGCTCGGCGGGGCCGCCCCCGCCGACGACGGCACCGCGGCCGCCGGGGCCACCGGGGACGCCGCCCGCCGCCAGGAGCGGGCACCGGTCCATGACACCGCACCGGCGCGGGCGGCGCTGGCCCGGCTGCTGCCCCGGCACGCCGACCAGTTCCAGCTGGTGCCCCTCGCCCCGGACGGCGGCGCCGACCGCTTCCGGGTGGACGGCCGGGCGGGCCGGATCACCGTCTCCGGGACCACCCCCGCGGTGCTGCTGACCGGCGTCAACTGGTACCTCAAGTACACCTGCCGGGCCCATCTGTCCTGGGCCGGCGACCAGTTGGAGCTTCCCGAGAGGCTGCCCGCCCCGGCCTCGCCGGCCGAGCGGGCCACCTCCCTGCGCCACCGCTTCGCCCTCAATGACACCCATGACGGCTATACCGCCCCGTACGCGGACTGGCCGCACTGGGAGCGGATGATCGACGTGCTGGCGCTGCACGGGGTGAACGAGGTGCTGGTCACCCCGGGCGCCGAGGCCGTCTACCACCGGCTGCTGACCGACTTCGGCTACTCCGACACCGAGGCCCGCACCTGGCTCCCGGCGCCCTCGCACCAGCCGTGGTGGCTGCTGCAGAACATGAGCGGCTACGGCGGTCCCCTCAGCCGCCAACTGATCGACAAGCGGGCCGCGTTGGGCCGTAAGATCACCGACCGGCTGCGCGAGCTCGGCATGCATCCCGTCCTGCCCGGCTACTTCGGCACCGTCCCGGACGGTTTCGCCGCCCGCAACCCCGGGGCCCGGACCGTGCCGCAGGGCATCTGGTCCGGCCTCAAGCGCCCCGACTGGCTCGATCCGCGCACCGACGCCTTCGCCGCGGCCGCCGCCTCCTTCTACCGCCACCAGCACCAACTGCTCGGTCCCGCCGACCACTTCAAGATGGATCTGCTGCACGAGGGCGGCGACCCCGGCGACGTGCCCGTGCCGGACGCCGCCCGCGCCGTCGAGAAGGCGCTGCGCACCGCCCGCCCCGATGCCACCTGGGTGATCCTGGGCTGGCAGGACAACCCCCGGCGCGATCTGCTGGACGCCGTCGACCACGACCGGATGCTGATCGTGGACGGCCTCAGCGACCTGGACACGGTCACCGACCGGGAGCGGGACTGGGGCGGGGTGCCGTACGCCTTCGGCTCCATCCCCAACTTCGGCGGCCGCACCACCATCGGCGCCAAGACCCATATCTGGGCCGAGCGCTTCACCACCTGGCGCGACAAGCCGGGCAGCAAGCTCGCTGGGACCGCGTATATGCCGGAGGCCGCCGAACGCGACCCGGCCGCGTTCGAGCTGTTCAGCGAACTGGCCTGGCGGGAGCGCCCGGTGGACCGCGCCGCCTGGTTCGACGGCTATGCCGACCTCCGCTACGGCGCCCGCGACGACCGGGCCCGCGCCGCGTACGCCGCGCTGCGCACCAGCGCGTACGAGATCTCCAGCAAGGACGGCCGTCCGCACGACTCGGTCTTCGCCGCCCGTCCCGGCCTGGCCGCCCGCTCCGGCACGGTCTGGGCCACCCACACCCCGGCCTTCGACCCGGCGGCGTTCGACACCGCGTTCGCCGCGCTGCTGACGGTCCGCCCCGCGCTGCGCGGCAGTGATGCCTACCGCCACGATCTGACGGACGCCGCCCGGCAGGCCCTCGCCAACCGGTCCTGGCAGCTGATCGGGCAGCTCCAGGAGGCCTACCGGCGCAAGGACCGGGTGACGTTCCGTGCGCTGTCCGGGCTGTGGCTGCGGCTGATGCGGCTCAGCGACGAGGTCACCGGCGCGCACCGGCTGTTCCTGCTCGGGCCGTGGCTGGCGGACGCCAGGGCCATGGCGACCGGCGCCGAGGAGGAGGCGCAGCTGGAACACAGCGCCCGTGCGCTGATCACCACCTGGGCGGACCGGGCCACCGCCGACGGCGGCTCGCTCGCCAACTACGCCAACCGCGACTGGCACGGCCTGATCGGCGAGTTCCATCTCCCCCAGTGGCAGGCGTACTTGGACGAACTCGCGGACGCGCTGGCCGCGGACCGGCCGCCGAAGACCTTCGACTGGTACGCCCTGGAAGAGCCCTGGACCCGCGCGCGCACCAGCCATCCGCTGCGTCCGACGACCGATGCGTACCGCACCGCGCGGCGGGTCCACGACATCCTCGCCAAGGCCCCCTACCAGGGCACCGTCACGGTCACCGCCGACCCGTCCGCGCTGCCGCCGGGCGGCCGGGCCACCGTCACCGCGGCGCTGCGCAACGTCAACGGGCTCCGGGCGACCGGCCGGGTGGACTTCGCACTGACCGGCACCGAGGCCACCGCGTCGGGCCCGGTGTCGCTGCCGTCGCTCCCGCCCGGCGGCACCGGCCGGGCCCGTTGGCGGGTCACCGCCCCCGCCGGCCCCCTGAAGACCCCGCTGCAGCCGCTCCCCTACGACCTCACCGTCGACTACGGCCCGAAGGGTGAGCCACGGGTCAGCGCGGAGCGGCACGGCACCCTGTTCGTGGCGGGGCCGCTGGACCCGGAGCTCAGGACCGTCACCACCAATGCGGCGGTTTTCGGCCAGCTGGGCGACCGTCTGGCCGTCAACGGCGGGGGCGCGGACCTGTGGAAGGCCACCGCCGAGTTCGGTGCGGTCTACCGGCCGGGCGCGCTCACCACCGGCGCCTCGGTCACGGTCGAGGTGACCTCCCAGGACCCGACCGGCCCCTGGGCCCGCGCCGGCCTCGTCGTCCGCAACCAGCTCACCGCGCCGTCCGGCCCGGACGCCCTCGGCTTCCTCAACCTGTCCGTGACCCCCGCCAACGGCGTCGTGCTGTCCTACGACGCGAGCGGCGACGGCACCCTGGACACCTACCGGCGGATCACCGGCATCACCGCGCCCGTCCTGCTCCGCCTGACCCGCGGGAAGGACGGCGCGGCCGCCGGTACGTACACCGGCTCCTGCTCCACCGACGACGGCGCGACCTGGCGCGAGATCGCCACCGTCACCGTCCCCGGAGCCGCCGCCCGTCAGGACACCGGTCTGCACCAGTCCGCCGCCAACTCCGCGACCGGGGACCGCGGGACGGCGGAATTCCGCCGCTGGAAGCTCGCCTGACCGCCGCGTACGCTGACCGGGAACGGACCACGAGCGAGGGGATCACGGTATGAGTGCCGCAGCTGAGAAGGAGTGGCTCTACGCCCTCGACATCTCCGACGCCACCTGGCAGCGCGCCCCCGGCGACGCCGAGGAGGCCGTGGAGATCGCCTTCCTGGAGCGGGGCGCGGTGGCCATGCGCAACTCCACGGACCCCGACGTGGTACTGCGCTACACCGAGGCGGAGTGGCGGGCGTTCGTACTCGGCGCACGGGACGGCGAGTTCGACCTGCGGCGCTGAAGCCGGCCGGCCCGGCAGTCCCTGCGGCCACCGCGGTCGGCACCCCGCGGTGGCCGCGGCCGTGTGACGGTCACCCGTCAGGGGCACCCCGGGGGGCCGGTGACCATCACAGGAATCACTCGTTTCACCGAACGTGAAGCAGCAGCAAGCGACACCCCAGCGTCCGGACCGCACCTCCCCCGGCAGCCTTGAGGACATCGGTGACGTCATCGACGTCGAGCAGGCCGAGGCGGCGCTGGTCGAGCACTACCCCCGGCTGGTCCGGCTGGCCTATCTCGTCCTGCCGCCGGGCCAGGGCCGCAGCCGGCGGGTGCTGGCCGCCCATGGGGTGGTGCAGCGGACCCTGCCGCGGCAGCGCAGCTCCACCCGCGGACTGGGGCTGCCCGCCCAGCGCGTCGGCACGGACGCGGCGATCGACCCCGGCTACGCCTTCGTACGGCTGCGGGTGCTGCGGGCCGCCCTGGCCGCCGGCCGCTCGCGCCGGTGGCTGCCGGTGCCGCCGTCCCCGCTCCCCCAGGTCTGGGGCCTGCGGCTCTTCCCGCGCTCCGGTGGCGCCGATGAACTCGCGCTGGACCAGGCGCTGTCGGCGCTGTCCGGGCCGGGCCGGGCGGCGTTCGTGCTGCGCGATCTGGAGCGGCTGAGCGCGCCCGAGACGCGCCGGGTGCTGGAGGCCGCCGGGGTGGCGCAGCCCCGTGAGGCACTGGACGAGGCGGAGCGGGCCGTGACACCGGCCGGCAGCCGGGACCGGTCGCTGCTGGAGTCGCCGGAGTTCGACCCGTGCGCGCTGCAGGCCAGGCCGACGGACCTGATCCGGCGGCGGCAGCACGGCCGGGCGGTGCTGACGGCCGGTGTGGCGGTGCTGGTGTGCGGGGCGCTGCTGGGGCTGCCGGGCGACGGCTGGGGCCCGGACGGCGCCGCCGCCCCGCCGTACGCGCGAAACGCGGCGGCCGAAGCGGCGCTGGATCCCGGGAAGCTCGCGGTGACCTCCGCGACCGCCTGGAAGGACGCCGCACGGCAGGACTTCTCGGCCTGGCCCGCCCGCGGCGACCGGATCCACGACAAGGCGCTGCTGCGGCGGGCGCTGGCCGTGTGGGCCAGGCCCGGGGCCGGGGTACCGGTCTCGGCGACGCCCGGCACCCCGACCGGGCCGGCGGCCGGCCCGGCCCAGCTGCTGTTCGCGGGCGTGGTGGACCACGTCGTGGTGGTGCTCTTCCACGACGGGCTGCGGGTGGTGCGCTACGCGGAGGCGGCGGACGGCGAGGGGCAGAGCGACGGCACGGGCGCGGCGGTGGACTTCGCGCGTACCGACGGCGCGGCGGCGGACTCGGCGAGCGCGCTGGTCGTGAGCCGTACGCAGGGCAACATCCGGTATCTGACCGCCCCGTGGGTGAAGTCGGCGCAGCTGGTCGACCTGGTCCAGCCGGCCACGGCGGGCCGGCCGGTGCGGATCGGAGCGAACGGGACGACCGGCCCGGTGCCCACACCCCGGCCCGCGGAGAAGTGCACGACCTGGCCGGCGCTGCGGATGGGCGGCCATCTGCTGACCGACCTCGGTGAACTGACCCCGGCACGGCTGACGTACGGCACACCGCGCAAGCCGGGCAAGGTGACCGCGCCGCGGGCCAGGACGGCCTGGGCGCGCACGGCCTGCCAGCTGGCCGCGGTGCGCGGCCAGGGCGTCCGCGCCGTCAACTCCTGGGAGTTCGCCCGCCAGCCGCTGCCCGGGGGCGGGGGCAGCGCGGCCTGGCTGTGCACCCGCGCCGAGACCTGGCGCGGGCCGGGCAGCCGGACGATGGCCCAGATCCAGACACCGGCCCCGGCCGGGCAGCCCTATGCGACCGGCACGGTGGCGGCGCGCGCCGAGGGCGGTACGTCCTGCGGCCCCCGGGCACCGCGGGCCCTGGCCGGGGTGCTGTGGAAGTCCGCCTCCGGGCAGTGGTGGCTGTTGGCGGCGGGCAGCAGCCAGGTCTCCTCGATCACCACCACCGGCGGCCTGCGCGGCCAGGCTCCCGGCCGGCTGCTGGCATTCCCGGCGAAGGCGGGCGACCGGGCGGAGCTGAGGGGGCGGCTGGTGAACGGGAAGGGGATCGGAGCGGTGGGCTAAGGACGCGCAGGGCCGGCTCGCCGTACCGGGGGCCGGGCCGCCGTCCGCTGATCGGCCGCCGACAGCCAGAAGTACAGCGGCGGCAGGGCGAGTTCGAGGAGCGTCAGAACGATCTGGAACCACTGCGGCGATCCGTGGACCGCCATCGACAGGAGCCGGCCGACGCCGCCGAGCAGAGAGATGCCGGCGAGCCACCGCACCAGCGTGGACGGGATCGGCGACTGCCGCGCCGCCCAGATCCAGGCGAGGCCATAGCCGAGGAAGAGCGCCCCGTAGAACCGCTCCCGGCTGTCGACGGTCGCGCCGGCCGAGCCCTCGCCCGGTACCGAGCTATGGATCTCGACCGGCTCCCGGGCGGCGGCGAGGAGGGCTCCGCGGACCGGCCGCCCGAACCCGGCGACGTCCGTTGAGCTTTCGCCGTCCCAGGGGTATCGACAACTCCTTACCCGCCAGTACATTGACGCCATGTCTAATACGGCCTCGTTGCGGCCCCAGCCGGCCGCGTCCGAGCACACCCCGCTGAAGGCCCGCAACGTCGCCTTCGACTGGGCGGACACCCCGCTGCACTGGATACCCGGCGATCCGTCCAGCACCCACACGATCAATGTGCTGCATCTGCTGCTGCCGGCCGGTGAACGCTGGTTCGTGCAGGTGTACAAGCAGGTGCTGCCCGCCATCCGGGACCCCCGGCTGCGCGCGGAGGTGATCGGGTTCATCGGGCAGGAGGCGATGCACTCGCAGGCACATGACAACGTCCTGCCGCATCTCAAGGCGCAGGGGCTGGACCCCACTCCGTACACCGCGCAGGTCGACTGGCTCTTCGAGAAGCTGCTCGGGGACCGCACCCTGCCGCCGGGCCGGGCCCGCCGGTGGTGGCTGCTGGAGCGGGTCGCGACGATCGCCGCCATCGAGCACTACACCGCGTTCCTGGGCGACTGGGTGCTCAACGCCGGGGCGCTGGACGCCCGGGGTGCCGATCCGACGATGCTGGATCTGCTGCGCTGGCACGGTGCGGAGGAGGTCGAGCACCGGTCGGTGGCGTTCGACCTCTTCCTGCATCTGGACGGCGGCTACCGGCGGCGGGTCCGCACCTGGGCCACGGCGTTCGCCGCGCTGGTGTTCCTGTGGCAGCGGGGCGTCCGCTTCTTCATGTCCCACGACCCCTCGCTCGACGACGGCACGGCCGGCTTCCGGGAGTTCTTCCGCGGCGGGAGGGAGGGGGTGCTGCCGACCGCCGGGGCCATGGCCCGGTCCATTCCGCAGTACCTCGGCCGTTCCTACCACCCCTCCCGTTACGGCAGCACCGCGCAGGCCCTCGCCTATCTCGCCGGATCCCCTGCCGCGACCGCGGCCGAGGCCCGTACGCCCGGAGGTGCCTGAGATGGCCCGGATACCAGGTGTCCGTACCGTCGTGGTGGTCGGCGCCGCGGCGCTGCTCGCCCGGCGGGCGCTGCGCCGCCGCGTCCAGGCGTCCCCGCTGTGGCCGTTGCCCGCGCTGGAGCGCCCGATTTCGGGGCAGGGCCGCGCGGACACGGCGGCACGGCGGTTGCGGGTGGCGGAGCGTACGGAGGAGGCCGAGGGGGTGGTCCGGCTGCGCCTGGAAGGGGAGGACCTTCCGGGCTGGGAGCCGGGGGCGCACCTCGATCTGGTGCTGCCGTCGGGCGCCGTCCGCCCGTATTCGCTGTGCGGGGAGCCCGCGACGCCCGGCTCGTACACCATCGCCACCCGGCTGATCGAGGACGGCCGGGGCGGCTCGCGCGAGGTGCACGAGCACCTGCACGAGGGGGCGGTCGTCGAGGTCCGTGGGCCGCGCAACCACTTCCCGCTGCGGGACAGCCCTGCCTACGTCTTCCTCGCGGGCGGTATCGGCATCACCCCGATCCTGCCGATGGTGCGGCAGGCCGAGCGCGAGGGCGTGCCGTGGCGGCTCGTGTACGGCGGGCGGTCGCGGGCCTCGATGCCGTTCCTGGCGGAGATCGAGAAGCTGGCGGGGGCCGGCGCGGACCGGGTGACCGTGGTGGCCGAGGACGAGGACGGGCGGCCCGATCTGGCGGCGGCGCTCGCCGGTGCGCCGCCGCATGCGGCCGTCTACTGCTGCGGCCCCGGGCCGCTGATGGACGCGGTCGCGGCATTGCTGCCGGCCGTGACCGAGGGAGTGACGCTGCACACCGAGCGGTTCGCGCCGGCCGCCCCCGCCCCGGCGGGCGAGGACGTGCCGTTCGAGGTGGAGTTGCGGCGCACCGGCCGTACGGTCCCGGTGCCCGCGGACACCAGTGTGCTGCGGGCGATCCGCGCGCAGGCGCTGCCCGATCTGCCGTACTCCTGCGAGCGGGGGTTCTGCGGCACCTGCCAACAGCGGGTACTGGCCGGAGAGGTGGACCACCGCGATGACCTGCTGACGGACGCCGAGCGCGCGGACTCGCTGCTGATCTGTGTCTCGCGGGCACGCGGCGGGAACCTTGTGCTCGATCTGTGATTCCACCTGTGATTCCGTGCCGCGCCCCGGATCGTTAGGCTGGCCCGCATGACCACCGGGACACGTCGCAGGATGGGCGTCGAGGAGCGGCGTGAGCAGCTGATTGCCGTCGCACTCGGCCTCTTCAGCCACCGTTCCCCCGAGGACGTGTCGATCGACGAGGTCGCCGAGGCGGCCGGTATTTCCCGGCCGCTGGTCTACCACTATTTCCCGGGCAAGCAGCAGCTGTACGAGGCCGCGCTGCGGCGGGCCGCCGAAGAACTCACGGCCCGGTTCGTGGAGCCGCACGAAGGCCCGCTCGGTGCCCGGCTGTTGCGCGTCATGGAGCGGTTCTTCGACTTCGTCGAGGAGCACGGTCCCGGGTTCTCGGCGCTGATGCGCGGCGGCCCCGCGATCGGTTCGACCCGCACCAGCGCCATGATCGACGGCGTCCGGCAGGCGGCCTACGAGCAGATCCTCGCCCATCTCGGCATCCCCGACCCCGCCCCGCGGCTGGAGTTGGTGGTCCGCTCGTGGATCTCGCTGGCCGAGACCACCGCGCTGCTGTGGCTGGACGGCGGGCCGATCCCGCGTACGGAGCTGGAACGGCAGCTGGTGCACGACTTCGCGGCGCTGGCGGCGGTGAGCGCGGCGTATGACGCGCGGATGGCCCAGGTGGTCCGCCAGATCCTGGCGGACGAGCCCTCGGACGGGATGTTCGCCGATCTGGTGGGGCGGCTGGCGGCGCTGCCGGCCGCTGCGCTTGGCGGGGTTCCCACGTTTTCGGCTGTCCGGCCGTAGGGGGTTCTCGCCTCTCCGCTGCGCTTGGCTGTTTTCCCACGTTGCCGGCTGTCCCGCCGTGGGGGTTTGTCGCCGTTGCGCCTGTCCGCTGCGCTTTGCGGCCCGGCCCGCGTTGTCGGCTTTCCCGCCGCGGGCGTTGTTCGCCGTTGCGCCTGCGGCGGGCTGGGGCCGCTGCGCGGGGCTGTGGGTGCGGTGACGGGCCGGAGGGGCCTGGTGTGTGGAGTGCTGGGGGTTTCGTCCACACCCCCGGCCCCCCCGGCCCCGCCC